>CAZNSB010000134.1:0-11271 GCA_964575155.1 uncultured Planctomycetaceae bacterium
GGCCGGAACAGACCAGCTCGGCCCCGGCGCGGAGGGCGGCGGCGAAGTTGTCGGCGGCGTTGAGCCACTCCGGCTGGGGGGTCTCGGGCGCCCGGTCGCTCCAGGCCCCGTCCAGGAACCAGCGTGTGAGGGGCTGGTCGAAGGCCCCGCCGGCGGCGTGGCAGTAGGCGCCGGTCGTGCCCTCCAGCTCGAGGCGGAGGTACCAGGTCGCGTGGGGGTAGCTGCTGGTGGCGTTGAAGGTGATCACCAGCCCGTCGTGGTATCGCCAGGCGGCGGAGGCGAGGTCCTCGGCCTCGATCTGGTGGTTCTGTGTCCAGAGGTCACATCGGACGGCGTCGGGCAGGCCGACGGCGAAGGCGACCTGGTCGATGTGGTGAATCGCCTGGTTGCTCATCACGCCGCCGCCGTCCCACCGACGCGTGCCGCGCCAACCGCCGTCCGAGCGGAAGTACTCCATCTTCCGCAGGATCTTCAGCGAGACGTTCCCGCCCAGCAGCCGGCCGAAACGCCCCTTCGCCACCGCGGCCTTCAGTGCGTGCGTGC
The DNA here is from genome assembly GCA_964575155.1 of uncultured Planctomycetaceae bacterium. Classification (GTDB taxonomy): domain Bacteria; phylum Planctomycetota; class Phycisphaerae; order SM23-33; family SM23-33; genus CAZNSB01. The sequence continues at coordinate 544 of CAZNSB010000134.1, forward strand.
CCGGGCTGAAGCGGTAGTCGAAATCCACCGCCAGCAGCAGGCGCCTCGATTCCGCCAGCCGGATCATCTCGTCGCAGGCGGCCAGCGAGGCCTCCATCGGCTTGGTGGTGATCACGTGCTTGCCGGCGGCGAGGGCCTGGCCGGCGACCTCGGCGTGCCGGCCGGTCTCCGTGAGGACGAAGACGACCTCCACCCGGTCGTCGTCGAGCCACTTGCGGACGTCCGTGGCGTAGGGCACGCCGCACGCCTCGGCGGTGCGCTTGGCGCGGGCCTCGATGAGATCGCAGACCCCGATCAGCCGAGTCCCCGGCGTCCTCGTGATCTGCTTGCTCCGCCCGTGCCCCATGCCCAGCCCGACGACGGCGAAGCCCACGGGGTCGTCGGCCCACGGGCGGGTCACGCCCTCAAGCGAAGGCTCCCTGTCGACCAGCGCGCCCGGCGCGGCCGTGGGCCAGGCCGCCTGGATGACCTCGACCACCCGCCGCGACATCTCCTGGCCGGCGACCGACCGGTCGGGGTTGTGCGTCTCGGCGCTGACCGGGCCGGGCATCCCCGCGTTGTCGCAGGCCTGGAGGACCCTCTCGTAGGGAATGGCCTCGCCGAGCCCGGCGACCGCGCCGCGGGCCTTGACGTGAAGCAGCCTCGCCCGCCGCGCCACCCGGATGACGTAGGCCCTCTCGTCCCGCCGCCGCTCGTCGCAGTCCCACCCGTTGTGCACGTCCCACGCCAGCCCCCACTGCACCACGCCCAGCGCATCGAGCACGGTGAAGACCTCCTCGACCGTCACGCCGCAGTTCTCGAAGGCGAGGACCAGCCCGGCCGCCCTGGCGCGCTCGCCGAGCGGGGCGAAGGCATCGAGCACCTTCTGCTGCTCGTCGGGGCGGACGGCCAGCTCGCCGGCGAGGTCTTCCGGCGGCTGCCAGTAGAAGAAGCTCCGCACCAGCCGGCAGTCCAGCGCGTCGGCGGCGCGGATGATTCCTTCGAGCTTCTCGGCCTCGGCCGCCCGGCGGCCGGCGTCGGGCAGGTGGACCTTGGCCAGCGACGACTCCAGGCAGCCCACCTTCATCCCGTGCTCGTCGAGCAGCCTGCGCAGCTCGCCAAGCCGGTCGGCCGGCAGGGCCTCGGCGGCCTTGCCGAACACGCGCCCGCGAAGGTCCACGTGCTCGAGCTGCCACGACTTGACGACCGGCAGGGCCTCGGCGACGTCGAGGGCCAGCTCGTCGGTGAAGACAGACGGAAACATGCTCGCTCCTTTCTCCGTGTGCTGAGCCCCCCCATCCCGGGGAGGATCCTCGCCACGTGATAGCCCACATCGGCGCGTCGCGACCGCGAACACCGGCGGCGATTTGCCGCGCCCCCGTTCAACATTGCGGCCCTAGTGCTCTGTTCCTCGTGCTCGGATGGGTGCCACTGCTGCGCAGTTTGCAGCAGTGCCAACGCCCGGCACGGCTGCACACCGCGCAGCCGTGGCACCCCGCCCGCACGACAGGTTCCAGATTCAAACTCGACGCAATCCTACGACCCCTGGCTGGCCGCCTGGATGGCGGTGATGGCCGCCACGTACATGATGTCGTCCGCGGAGCAGCCGCGCGAAAGGTCGTTTGCGGGCCTGGCCAGGCCTTGGAGCACGGGTCCCAGGGCGACGGCCCCGGCCTCGCGCTGGACCGCCTTGTAGGCGATGTTGCCGGAGTTGAGGTCGGGGAAGACATAGACGGTAGCCCGCCCGGCGACCCGGCTTTTCGGCATCTTGACCCTGGCGACCCGCGCGTCGAAGGCCGTGTCATACTGCATCGGCCCCTCGACCACCAGGTCGGGGCTCTTGGCGTGGACCAACCCGACCGCCTTGTCGACCTTCTCGACCGCCGGTCCCCTGCCGGAGCGTCCCGTGGAGTAGCTGAGCATGGCCACGTAGGGCTCAATGCCGAAGGCGCGTGCGGTGGCGGCGGAGGAGATGGCAATGTCCGCCAGTTGCTCGGCGGTGGGCTCGCGGACGATGGCACAGTCCCCGTACAGGAAGACGTTCTCCCCGCGGAGCATGAAGAACACGCTTGAGACGACGCCCACGCCCGCCGCCGTGCCGAGGACGTGCAGGGCCGGGCGGATGGTGCTGGCCGTGGAGTGGACCGCGCCGGCGACCAGGCCGGCCGCCGCCCCGGTCTGGACCATCATCATGCCGTAGTAGGGCCGCTCGCGGACCTGATCGGCGGCGTGGGATTCGGTCATCCCCTTGTGCTTCCTCTTCTCGTAGAGGATGCGGGCGTACTCGCCGACGTCGGCGTCCTGGACGTCGATGACGTCGGCGGCGGAGAGGTTGACCCCCAGCCGACGGGCGTTTCTGGGCACCATACCGCCGCGGTCGAGGAGGACCGCCCGGCAGATCCTCCTCTTGACGAGCTGCGAGACCGCCCGCAGGGTCCGCTCCTCGTCGCCCTCCGGGAAGACGATGGTCCTGTCCGCCGCGCGGGCCTTCGCCAGAAGCCCCTCCAGGAAGCCCTCGGGCGTGCGCTTGCGGGGGCGGGTCACCCGGGTGGCGTCGAAGATGCGCTGCCTGTCCACATGGTCCTCGACCATCACGCACAGTTCATCCAGCCTCTCCCGATCGTCCGCTCGCAGCCGAACGTCTATCGACTTGACCCTGGTCGCCGTGGCAAACGTGTCTTCCTTCACGAGCAGCACCGGCACGCTGAACCCGCCCATGTCCTCGACCAGCTTCAGAACGCTGCCGGCCGGAGGCACCCCCCCGGTCAGGACCAGCCCCGCCAGCCGGGGATGCGTGCTCGAGGCCTGCATGCACGCCGCCGCCAGGAGGACGTCGTTCCGGTCGCCGGGCGTGATAGCAAGCGTGCCCTCCCGCATGTAGGGGAGCATGTCGTGCACGTGCATGGCGACGACCTTGGTGTCCAGGACGACGTTCGAGAGGTATCCCTCCCCGACGACGACCTCCGCGCCCAGGGCCTCCTTGATCTCCACCATCCGCGGGCTGCTGAGGACGGGATCGTGGGGGATGATCCCCAGGACGGGCACGCCATGCCGCTCGAGCTCGCGCCGCAGGGCCCGGCAGGTCTGCTCGTACACGGCCGGGTCCACGCCGTTGACGATCACGCCGAGGACCGCGTAGCCCTTCTTGTCGTAGGACCCCTTGCAGATCTCGATGTTGGCGATCAGCTCGTGCAGGTCGGCGTGTCTGGCGCCTTCCACGAGGATGACCTCGGCCCGCAGCGTCTTGGCAATCTCCACGTTGATGTCGAACTCGAACTGCGCCAGCATCCCGGCGGCGTCGGTGCCCTCGATGATGGCGACGTCCCGGCCCCTGCAAACCTTTGCCACGGCATTCCTTATCGACTCAAAGGCCTGCTCGCGCAGCCCGTCCAGAAGGTCACGCTTGATCTCGGCAAAGGTGATCGGAGACATGTCCCCAAGATCGTCATCGAGGCCGAGGATCTCGCGCACGGCGATCACGTCCTCGTCCACGGTCGTGCTGGAGACGAAGCGCTGCCCCACCGGCTTGCAGTACCCCACGCGCTCGACCGTCTTGCCCAGCGAGCAGGCCAGGCCCACGGCCAGGGCGGTCTTGCCGCAGGCCGCCTGCGTGGAAGCGATGAATATCCTGTGGCATGTTTCGTCGGACATCTCCGGGCACACTCCTGGGCAGGCCGCGGCCGCCGCTGCGTCGCCGCTGTCGAGCTGCCTGGTCCTATATCCCCGCCCGGAGAAAAAGTCAATGGGATCGCGCGCCGCGCGGCTCCGCCGCGGACCGGCGAGGGGAGGGCGGCCGGGCGCGTCCCTGCTCCGGCGGGGGCCCCGCCGCGGCGCCCGGTCAATGTCTCCGCCTGCGCCTCGCCAGCGCCAGCGCCGCGCCAACGGCCAGGAAGGCCAGCGCCCCGGGCTCGGGCAGGATTTCGAGCTCGATGAGGTTGTAGTTGGCGTGCCCGGTGCTGGCGCTGCCGTTGGCGCCCCAGAGGATGCGGTTCAGGTCGTAGCCGCTGTTATCCCGCCCGGCGAAATTGCTGACCTTCTCGACGCCGTCCACGAACAGATCCGCAGTGCCCGTGTCGGGGTCGTACACGAACTCGTACAGGTGGTAGCCCCCCCCCGCGCCCGCCAGGACCAGATCGGACAGGTCGTACAGGCTGATGATCGGGTCGCCGTCGGCCTCGGCGCCCAGCTTCATGTAGAACCACTTCTTGTCGTAATCCGGATGATTGTAGGCGAAGTCGACAAAGACGCTGCTGTCGGCGGCGTCGGGGGCGTCCACGATTCGCAGCTTGGCCCGGAGCACCCACCCTTCGGTCAGGGCAGCTTCCTGCTGGCGGCGCGACAGGGTGGCCTCGTAGCCGATCCGCGTGTTCGAGGCCGTGCTGTTGTCGTCGGCCTTCCAGGCGTCCAGCCCGGTGCCGAGGTCGTTGCTGACCGCCCCGACGGACACGCCGCCGCCGCCGCCGTCGTTGAGGGCCCAGTCCTCGTCGTTGACGGGGTCGGCGGCGCCGTAGTGGGCGCAGACGGCGCCGCGGACGGGGTCGGGATCGTAGTTGACCTTGGCCAGGTAGATGCTCGCCTTGCCCTCGTGACTGGAGTAGTAGCTGACCCAGAGCTGGTCTTCGTGCCAGACCATGCCGGCGTAGCTGCAATCCCCGCCGCTGGGCAGGGTCAGGTCCTCGGTGATCTTGCCGGAACTGGCGTCCACCCAGCTCAGGGAGGTGCGCTCCGAGCCGTACAGGCGGGTCGCCGCGAGCAGCCGGCCGTCGTAGGTCTGGATCATGTCCGGCCCGCCGATGTCGGTGCCGGAGGCGGTGAAGGTCCACGAGTCGTACGGCGCGGTGGCGACGCCCAACTCCCCGTCGTTGGACCCGCCGCCCTCGCGGTGCAGCATGTAGGCCGTGCCGCTGTCGGTGAAGACGATGGCGGCCTCGCCCCCGGCCAGGCTGCTGATGTCGGTGCTCTTGACGGTCCAGTTGAGTCCGTCGCCGTCGGCGTCCTCGTAGAGGCGGAGGTCCTGGGTGTCCATGATCCGGGCGGCGCAGTAGCCCTTCCCGCCGTGGAAGACGGGTTTCCACAGCCAGGCGTTGTCCTGCCCGATCTGGGTCGAGCCCGTCCAGTTGACCCCGTCGCTGGAAAACCACGCGTACGTTCGGTGGGTGACGGCCTGAGCGGACGTCCAGGTGGCGCCGGAGAGCATCAGTTGCCCGCCCGCCGTTACGTTCAGCATCGCGTCGCGCAGATCGGCGGTGGGGTTGGAGAACGTGGCCACGGAACTCCAGTTCGCCCCGTTGTCCGTCGACCCGATCACGCGCAGGGTGCCGTCCAGGCTGGCGGCGTGGTCGGACCCCTCCCGGAAGGCGCAGTACCAGTCGCCGTCGAAGCGGACCAGGTCAGTGAATGCGTTGTGGTCGGCCTGGTCCCAGATCTTCCGAACGGACCCGTCCAGGCTCAGTTCGCCCGCCCCGGCGACGGCAGTCGCCGCCGCTAGCACGGCGGCCGCACACAGCTTGTTGCACGTTCTCATTCCGTTCTCCTCTGCCCGAGAACAATGGATTTGCCGCTCCGATGGTGCGAGGTCCGGGCGAGCTGTGCCGGGGCGATCCGGGCCCGAACCGGGCCTGCGACCGCGCACAGGCACAAGTCGACCACACCCGCAGCCCGCGGAGGCAAATGCAGCCGAGATGCCGCGCTACAGGCAGCCCTCCAGACACCCAGAGACTTCCCTCGCATTGCGGCGTGCTCCCTCCGCCCGCAGGCCCGGACCATCCGGGATTTCCCGGATGCGCCCGCACCCGCAAACACCCTCAGGCTCCGCCCCGATTATACCATGGGTTGGGAAACCCGCAACCGTTTTTTTTCTTCTCCCCGGCTCGAAGATCGGGCAGGGCGCGTCCCTTGTTTGCGCGCGGGCCCGCGGGGGCTGCCGGGCGGGGAACCGCCGCTCCGGGCGCTACTTGATGCGGACCTCCTTGTCGGCCTTCGAGGAGGCGTAGATGCCGTCGATGATCTTCTGGACCCAGATGACCTCGGCGGCGGGGACCTGGACGGGCTTGTTCTTGACGATGGCGTCGACGAAGGCGGCCACCTCGGCGTGGTACGTCTGCACCTTCGGGATGTGCCGCGGCGTGCAGTCGGTGAGCTGGCCGGCCATCTCCACCTGCACGCTCAGCGGGCCGATCCCCACACCCCCCTTGTCGCCGACCACCTGGCAGCCGAACCCCTCCGACTCCAGGTTAACGCAGAAGGCCGACTCCACCATCATGGTCGCCCCGTTGGCGAACCGCACCAGGGCCGCCGCGAAGTCCTCCACCGTGTACGTCTTCCAGTCCCACGGGCCGAACTGACCCACGTGCCCGGGGGTGTTGCCGATGGTCTGGTAGGTCTTTCCGGCGACGGCCACCGGCCTGGGGCAGCCCATCAGGTACCAGGTGAAGTCGATGCTGTGGACGCCGATGTCGATCAGCGGCCCGCCGCCCTGAAGCTTCTTCTGTCCGAAGACGCCCCAGCCGGGCACGCCGCGGCGGCGGATGGACCGGCTGCGGGCGTAGTAGGGCTTGCCGATCCGACCCTCCTCGATGATCCTCCTGGCGAAGCGGACGTCCGCGTCGAAGCGCTTGTCCAGCCCGATCTGGAGCTTCCGGCGGGCCTTCCTCGCCGCGTCCACCATCGCCTGGCCCTGGCGGGCGTTCATGGCGATGGGCTTCTCGCAGAGGACGTGCTTGCCGGCCCGGAGGGCCCGGACGGCGCAGCGCTGGTGCGCGTAGTTCGGCGTGCAGACGCTGACGGCGTCGAGCCCCTTCAGCTTGAGCATCCTGGTATCGGAGGTGAAGCAGTGGGGGATGTCGTACTGCTCGGCCTTTTCCTCGGCCCTTTCCCGCTCGATGTCGCATACGGCGACGACCGCGGCGCTGGGGCACGCCTGGTAGCCCTCGATGTGCATCCGGGAGATCCCCCCGGCGCCAATGATGCCGACCTTGATCTTTCTGGGCATGTCCAAAGACCTTTCCACGAGAAAATCGGGCGATTCGGTTTTCGGCCGGCGCCGGCCGGCCTTTCCCTGCGCAGCGGCGGCGAGGCGGGATTCTAAGGGCGTGCGCCCGGCCCGGTCAAGTGGAGGGAGGGCTTTTTCCGCTCGCCGGCCGGCGGGCTCAGTCCGCCGCCTCTCCGGCGGCGCGGGCCTTCCGGACGGCGGCCGCCGCCGGCCCGCTGGCGACGTAGATCAGCACCGCCAGGGTCAGCGCCAGTTGCAGGAACAACAGCGAGACCACGATGCCCGCCACGGCGGCCACGATGAACCACAGCGAGCGCCTCCCGATGATGAGCTGGTTGATCAGGTGCGGGTACCCGAAGCGGGAGACCATCAGCAGCGCCACCAGGGAGGTCATCGCCGGCAGCGTCGCCCCGGCCGTCATCATCAGCCATGGGGCCGCCTTCCAACCCGTCGGGGCCGTCTGCACGTAGTCGAACAGCAGCACCAGGGCCGCCACCGCCGCCGCCGCCGCCGGCGAGGGCAGCCCCTTGAAGTCCATGTGGTGCAGCACGTCCGGGGCGTTCTCCGTGTTGAACCGCGCCAGCCTCAGCAGCGCGCAGCACATGTACAGGGCGGCGATGGCCATGACCAGCCTGCCCAGGTGCGAGCCGGTCGCCTCGAAGACGTCGAAGGGCTGGAGCTGGCTTCGCAGGGCCATGGAGACGGTCTGGACCATGAGGACGGCCGGGGCCACCCCGAAGCTGATGGCGTCGCAGAGGCTGTCCAACTGGGCGCCGAAATCGGTCGCCTGGCGCGTCATCCGCGCCAGCCGGCCGTCGATCGCGTCGAAGGCCATCGCCACGAAGACCAGCCACGCCGCTCCCGACAGGCGCGCCCCGGTGGCCAGCCCCAGCCCGCCCTTGGTGGCGTAGTGGATGGACGCGAACCCGGCGATCCCGTTCATCAGCGTCATCAGCGTCGGCAGCACGGTCGTGTCGCGGAGGATTCGCCTCCGCGGGGGGGGAAGTTCGCCCCCGGCCGGGGCCGGCTGGTCCGTCGCGTCGCTCATGGCCGCTCCTGTCGCTGCGGCGGGTGGACGAGCGCGGTGCGCCCGGCGCGGACGGTCTGCCCGGCCCGGACGGCCAGACGCCCCACCTGCTCGATGGGGACCATCAACTCCACCCGCGACCCGAACTTCACCATCCCGATGCGATCGGCCGCCGACAGCCGCTGGCCCACCCGCAGGTCCGTCACGATCCGACGGGCGATCAGACCGGCGACCTGCCGGACGGCGACGGGGAAGCTCTCCCCGCCGCGGCGGACCGCCAGCAGGATGGTGGCGGCCTCGTTCCGCTCGGCGGCCGCCGGCCGGCGGGCGTCCACGTGCCCGCCCCCGTGGTGCTCGATCTTCGTCACCTCGCCCGCGCACGGGCTGCGGTTCACGTGCACGTCAAGGAGGTTCATGAAGATCCCGATCCGCACCCCCTCCCGCCCCAGCGGGCCTTCCGACCCCACCGGGGTCACGTCGACGACCTTCCCGTCGGCGGGGGCGCAGAAGGCCTGGGGGTCCTCCGGGTGGCGCTGCGGGTCGCGGAAGAACAGCACCACGTACACCCACAGCGCCGCCGGCAGGATCGCCGCCGGCCAGAACAGCACCGCCCCCACGCCCGCCAGCGCCCCCAGCACCGCCGTCGCCGTCAGCATCTCGCGCAACCCGTATCTTGTCAGCGGGATCCTCATCGCCCGTTCCAACACAGAACTGTACGCCCGCCGGCCCGACAAGTCAATCCGCCGCAGGGCGCCCTCCCCCGCCGCTGGAAAACGCCGCCGCCAGCGCGTATCTTCTCAAAGACGGGCCCGCAAGGCCCCCCCGGCACCGGCCGGCGGCAGGAGAACCAAAATGGAATCGGCGAGCTTCTCGGTGAAGAACATCCACATCCTCCGGGTCGATCCCGGCGAGGACGTGCTGCGGTCGGTCGAGCGGTTCCTGGCCGAGGCGAAAGTCACGCAGGCGGTGGTGATGGGCGCGTACGGCACGCTGGCGGCGCACCACCTCCACTGGGTCACGCACAACCGCATTCCGGCCGACAGCGTCTTCGGCCGCGGGGAGGGCGGCATCGAGATCCTCTCGATGAACGGCCTGGTCGCGGAAGGCGCCCCCCACATCCACGTGACCCTCGCCACGCCGGAAGGCGCCTACGGCGGGCACCTCGAGGAAGGCTGCCTCGCCTACGTCCTGTGCGAGGTCTTCCTCGCCGAGATCGAAGGCCCCCCGCTCACCCGCCGGCGCGTGAGCGTCTCCGTGGAGGGCATGGGCGAAGGGAAGGTCCCCCGGCTGCTGTTCGGGAGGCCCTGACGACGACCCGCCGCCGACGGGAATCTCCCCGGGCACCGCCAGTGTCCGACCCGCTGCGAGTAGATGCAGGGCAGGCCAACAGGCCAACCCCCGCTGACCGGGCCGCGCTATGGTGAAAAGTTGAGTAGCGCTGCCCCCGCTCTACGAGTCGCTGACCGTGGAGTCCGGCGGCAGGCCGCGCTGCTCGTAGAGCTTTCGCCGGCCGGCCTTGTCGCCTTCGAGGACCTTCCGGGCGATCCCGGCGACGGCCGGGGCCTTTTCCACGGGCACGACGATCACCCCGTCGCCGTCGGCGACCACGAAGTCGGCGGGGCGGACCAGGACGCCGCCGCAGTTGACGGGCTCCCCGACGGCGTCCAGCTCCAGCCGGCCTGGCTTGAACCCGCGCGAGATGTACCGGCTGTACACGGGGCATTTCTGCTTGATCAGCTCGTCGGTGTCTCTGGCCCCGCCGTTGGTGACGACGCCGACGGCGCCGAGGTTCATCCACGCCAGGCAGTTGTTGGAGCCGATGAAGCCCACGTCCTGCTCGGCGGCGTCGATGACGAGCACGTCGCCGGGGCGAATCTGCTGGCGAAACTTCTCCGGACAGACGTCGCGGTACCAGCTTCCGACCCATTCGTCGAAGGCCTCCGGGGGCATGTTGGGCACCTCGCGGTGGGTGGGGACGTACCGCACCGTCAGCGCCGGCCCGGCGATGCGGTGCGAAAAACCCTCGAGGTCGCGATACAGCGGGCGGATCTTCGGGTTCATGCTGCCGCGCTCGAAAAGCCCCACCGCGTCCATGGCGTCGGAGACGTCGGCGACCCGCAGCTCGCGGAACGCTTCGATCAGCTCTTCCCGGTTCATGTGCCTGATCCCTTCTACCGGCCGGCGCCCTTGACAGCCGCGGCCGGGCGCGGTCCTCTAACTGGCGGCGCAGACAATAATCGGAACGTGATCGGATATCCAGCACAGGGTGGGCGATGGCTGGTCCGGGCTTCATTTTCGTGCTGTTCGGAATCGTGGCGGCGGGGGCGATCCTCTGGAGCCTGCACGCGGCGGCGCAGCGGCGGAAGGAGCTCGCCGCGTGGGCGCGGTCGCGGGGGATGGCCTTTTCCCGGGGCAAGGACCGGACGCTGGACGAGCGCTTCGGGGATTTCAAGTGCCTCCGCCGCGGCCGCAGCCGATACGCACACAACCTCATGCGCGGCGAGTGGAAGGGGCGGGGATTCGTCGGCTTCGACTACCACTACGTGACGGGCTCGGGGAAGAACCGGCGGACCCACCGCTTCTCGGCCGTCATCCTGACCAGCGAGGTCCCGCTCCGCCCGCTCTTCATCCGGCCGGAGGGCTTCTTCGACCGGGTCAGCCAGTTCCTCGGCTTCAACGACATCGACTTCGAGTCGGCCGAGTTCAGCCGGCGGTTCTACGTCAAGAGCCC
>CAZNSB010000135.1:0-11266 GCA_964575155.1 uncultured Planctomycetaceae bacterium
GCCAGGGTCGCCATCGACCCCCGCTCCGTCTGGGTCGCCTTCGGCAGGGACCCCCTCGGCGTCGGCCGGCTCGACCGCAGCACCGGCAAGTGGGAGCACCACGGGTACCGGGGGGGCATCCCCTGCAACCACGTCTATTCACTAACCTCCGACGGCACAACGCTTTACGTCGGCTCCATGGCCAACGGGTTCTGGAAGTACCTCATCCGCGACGACCGCTGGGTCAACCTCAACCTCGCCCACCGGGCCGAGCACGCCCCCGTCCGCCGCGCCGACGTGTACGCCGTCATCCTCGACGGCTCGACGGTGTGGCTCGGCACCAACGTGGGGCTCTGCCGGCATCGTCCCGCCGCCCGCTCCTACGAAGAGATCAAGGGCCTCGACGCCGCCGTTACGGCCCTCGTCCGCGACGCGGGGACGATCCTCTGCGGGACCCAGCAGCGCGGCCTGCTGGCCTACGACCCCAAGGCCGAGAAGTGGACCGACCTGAAGGACCTATGCCCCATCGGCCCCCGGGCGATCAACGCCCTCGCCGCCGACGCCCACAGAATCTACGTGGGCACCGAACACGGGCTGGTCGTGCTCGACAAGCGCGCCCGCCGGACCTCCCCCGTCCCCAGGTCCCTCGCCCGAACCCGCATCACGGCGCTGCAGCTCGACCGGGACGGCCCGCTCGTGGGCACCCCCAGGGGCCTGTGGAAATACCTCCCCGACCAGGGCCGCGCCGCCCAGATCCGCTCCGCAGAGGCCCTGGCCGTGACCTGCCTTTGGGCCCCCCGGCAGGGCGGCCCCCAGCTCCTCGGCACGCCCGCGGGGCTGTGGGCCTGCGGGCCCGACGGGGTCTTCCGCCCCGACCCGCGCTTCGCAGGCCAGCTCATCAGCGCCCTGGCCGGCGACGCCAGGCACGTCTGGGTCGGCACCCTCGGCCACGGGCTCATCCGGGCGCCCCGCCCGCCGATGCCCAAGAAACCACGCCCCTAACCCCTTTCCCGCAAAGGGGAAACGGCAAACACCCAGCGGCGGCCTATGTCAGCGCGGCCGGCGCATGTACATGAGTCGATCTGCGGCGCCCCGCGGCCCTCAACTCTCCAGCTCGAGCCCGAAGGCGGCCGCGATCCGATCGAAGTCCTCCAGCCCGTGGTACTCGATGACGATCCGCCCGGAATGCTTTCCCCGCCCCGGGCGAATGTGCACCCGCGCCCCGATGGCCTCCGTGAGCTGTCCCTCCAGGTCCACCACGTACGCCGCCCTCTCCCTGGCCGCCGGCGGTTGCCGCTCCGGCTCCTGGCCCGTCCGCGCCGCCGCTTCCTCCAAGAGCGCCTCGAGCTGGCGAACGGAGAGCTTCTCCCTCGCCGCGCGGCGGGCGAGATCGGCCTGAAGGTCAGGTTGGCCCGTGAGCCCGGCGAGGACCTTCCCGTGGCCGAAGCTCAGCGTCCCCTCCCCGACCAGCCGCTGCCCCTCGTCGCACAGGTCAAGCAGCCGGAGGTAGTTCGCCAGGCTGGCCCGGGCCTCCCCGACGCGCTCGGCGACCTGCTGCTGGGTCAGGGAAAAGCGGTCCATGAGGTCGCGGTAGGCCCCGGCCCGGTCGAGCGGGTTGAGGTCGGTCCGGTGGATGTTCTCTATGAGGGCCAGCTCGAGCATCTGCTGGGGCGTCGTGCGGCGGACGATGGCGGGCAGCTCGGTGACGCCGGCAAGCTCGGCGGCCCGGAGTCGCCGCTCGCCGGCGATGAGTTCATAGCACGCCCGGCCCTCGATGATGCCGGCCTCGGCCACCAGGACCGGCTGGAGCACGCCGTGCGTCCGAATGCTTTCCGCCATCGCCCCCAGCGACTCCTCGTCGAAGCTCCGCCGGGGCTGGTAGGGGTTGCGGCGGATGCTCGCCAGGGGGATCGCGGCGACCGAGCCCGCCGCTGGTGGCGTGGGGGCCTCCGGCGCGGCGGCGGCGGCCGCGTCATCGGAGACGGGCCGGTATTCGCCGGCCGGCTGCTCGCGGTCCCTGGAACTGCGAATGAGGCTGGAGAGGCCTCGTCCGAGGCGAGGGCGGGTTGGGTGTCGAGGCATGTGGGCCTCCTTTCCCTTTTCTGCCATCCTGGCTGTGGGGTCTGTTCCACGTGGAACAGAACCGCTCTGGCCCGTGCAGCGTATCAAAGCCAAGCGCGATTGCAAGCAAATTCTCGCCCTTCTCGTGGGCGGAGGCATAAAGCCCCCGGCCGGCGCAACTCAAAGTCAAGCCGAGCACCCATGGACAGATGCCTCCTCGTCCTCACGCCGGCATCGCTCCTGGCACCGGCCGGTCACGCCGACGCCCAAGACCCCAACGTGACCATCAGGCCCGCCGAGCAGAAGCCGGTGGCCTCCCTCGGCCTCTTCCCCGCCCCTCCCCCCGCGCCCCTCCGGGCCCACCTGGACCTGCGGCCCGGAGGCGCGCTCATGGTGGAAAGGGTCGCCCCCGGCAGCCCGGGGAAGCGCCCGCCGACGGGCAAGCGTCCGTCCATGACGTTGAAGCTCAAGACGGACAAGTACGCCGTGACTGTCCAGCAGCGCGACGCCGAAACGACGCCGGCCGGCGAGGACTCCAGGGGCAACAAGCTGTACGAGGATCTCGGCGAGGACAAGTCGGACGAGCCTCCCCAAGGGGCTCGCAAGCTGCCGGCGCGGATGAAGGTGGGGGACGGAAGGCCGACCGGCCTCAAGCCCCTCATCCGGCTGCAGGTGATGGGCGGCCGGGGGGAAGGACTAAGCGACGCCGTCGAGGGAAAGAACGGGGGGGGGCGTGTTCCACGTGGAACAACGCCATCAGGGCGGCGCCCCCCCCGCCGAGGGCAATCCCCAGCCCTCCGACAGAGCCCCCCGCCTCACGCGCACCGCCACCCCGCACGCGCCAACCTCGCCCGCCCCCGCGGATGCGCCCCGCGGCTCCGCCACGAGGGGAGAGTCCCGTCATCCCAAGTTCGGTATATGTTAGGCCTCCCTATAGCGACCCGCCCCGCCGGGCGATTCCCCCCCCGGCGGTGTAACCCGCCCGACCCCGCCGGCCACTATCCCCCTGAAGGGAACTCCACGTGCCTGCGGAGATGACATGCTTCCGAGTTCCCGTCGCGGCGGAGGCGTGGTGGGTGCCTCCCCCCCGGCGGGAGCGGCACTCGCGGCCGACGCCGACCTCGGTGCCCGTATTTGCGGTGGACGCCCCCGGCCGGCGGGCGCATAGTATGGCCGTCATGGAGTCCACGGACCTGGCGGACATCGAGGCGACGCTGCGCGGCGACGGCGAGGCCTACGGGCGGATCGTGGAGCGCTACCAGGACCAGATCGCCCGCAGGATGTGGCGGTTCACCCGCGACCCGGGTCGGCTGGAAGAGCTGGTGCAGGAAGTGTTTGTGGAGGCGTACCTGAGCCTGAAGGGCTTCCGCCGCCAGGCCCCGCTGCTGCACTGGCTCAGCCGGATCGCCACCCGCGTCGGATTCCGGTTCTGGAAGAGCCGCCGGCGCGACTCGGCCCGCACCGTGCCTTTGCGGGACTGGGACGCCCTTGCCGCCCCCGACCAGCCCGACCTGCCCGCGGCGGAGGCAGCCGACCTCGTCCACACCCTCCTGCGGCAGCTTCCGCCTCGCGACCGGCTGGTCCTGACGTTACTGTATCTGGAAGAACTCTCCGTCGCTCAGGCGGCCGACCGTGCCGGGTGGAGCCGGGCCATGGTTAAGGTCCAGGCACACCGGGCGAGAAAGAAACTTCGGGCGCTGCTGGAGAAGACCCAGGCGCCCAAACGATAAGCCACAGGGAGACAAGCCGTGAACGAAGAGAACATTCTGAGGAAACTGGCATCGGCGGCCCGTGGGGACGCCCCGCCTGCCACCGACGTCAGGGCGGGCGTCCTCCGGCAGGTCGCCGCCATCGAGCAGCCCTCGAGCCTGCTGCTCTGGTCCCTGACGGCGGCGGCCGCCGCCGCCGCCGTCGTGGTCAGCGCCCTGGCGGCGCATGCCGCCGCGGCCGGCCAGGACCCGTTCGGCGAGTTCCTGGAATCCATGATGATGGTGACCCTATGAACGCGAAGACACCCAACCAAGCGCCCGCCGATCCTGCCCCCCGGCGGCCGAGGAACACCCAGCGGCTGACCTGCCTTCTCCTGCTGGTCGTCTTTGTCGCCGGCGCGGTGGTCGGGTGGGGGCTGAAGACCATCGTCGCCCCGGAGCGGCAGCGGCGGGGGCGCAGGGGCCTGGAAGAGGCCCGGGACTCCCTCACGAAGAAGATCGCCGACAGGGTCGACCTGACCGCGGAGCAGACCGAGCAACTGCGCCCGATCATTCACCAGAGGATGCTGGGGCTGCGCGAGCTCCGCAAGGAGATGCAGCCGCGGATGCAGCAGCAGGCTGACGTCCTGAACCAGGAGGTCCGCGCGATCCTGACGGCCGAGCAGACGCCGGAGTGGGAAGCCTACTACGCCGACCTGCTGGAGAGGTGGTTCTCGAAGGCGGCGGAGGGTGCCCCCGCGACGGGCCGGGGGCATCGGCCGGGATGAGGTCGCGCCGGCGGCCGCCCCGGCCGGGGGTCAGGAGAGGAACTGCTTGACCTTTTCGGCGACGTAGTCGATCTGCGGATCGGTCAGCTCGGGGTAGATGGGCAGGGCGAGGGTCTCGGCGGCGGCGGCTTCGCTGTGGGGGAAGTCGCCCTTCCGGTAGCCCAGCGAGGCGAAGCATTCCTGCTGGTGGAGGCTGAGGGGGTAGTAGATGGCCGTCCCGACGCCGTTTTCCTTGAGGAACGCCTGGA
The DNA here is from genome assembly GCA_964575155.1 of uncultured Planctomycetaceae bacterium. Lineage (GTDB taxonomy): Bacteria > Planctomycetota > Phycisphaerae > SM23-33 > SM23-33 > CAZNSB01. The sequence continues at coordinate 4,765 of CAZNSB010000135.1, forward strand.
GCCCGTCGCGGCGGGGGGCGCGGATGACATACTGGTTGTAGATGGAGACGTTCCCGTCGGCGACGATCGGGGTTCTGACCGGCTCGAAGCCGGCGAAGAGCCCGTCGTAGCGGGCGGCGTTGGCCCGCCGACCGGCCGACCATTCCTCCAGGTGGCGGAGCTTGATCAGCAGGCCGGCCGCCTGGAGCGTGTCCAGCCGGAAGTTCCCCCCCACCCACTTGTGGTAGTACTTCGGCTTCGAGCCGTGGTTGCGGCACTGCGTCAGCCGGTCGGCCAGCTCCGCGTCCTGCGTGACCACCATCCCCCCGTCGCCCAGCCCGCCGAGGTTCTTGGAGGGAAAGAAGCTGAAGCACCCCACCGTGCCGATGGACCCGGCCCGGCGGCCGCGGCAGGTGGCGCCGATGGCCTGGGCGGCGTCCTCGATGACGCCCAGGTCGTGCTTGCGGGCGACGGCCATCACCTCGTCCATGTCCGCCATCTGCCCGAACAGGTGGACGGGCATGATGGCCTTGGTCCTGGCGGTGAGGGCGGGCCCGATCTTGCCGGCGTCGATGTTGAAGGTATCCGGCTCGATGTCCACGAAGACCGGCTTGGCCCCGGTCCGCCAGATGCACCCGGCGGTGGCGAAGAAGGTGTACGGCGTGGTGACGACCTCGTCGCCGGGGGCGATCCCCAGCGTCATCAGGCTGCACAGCAGGGCGTCCGTGCCGCTGGAGACGCCCACCGCCGCGGCGCAGCCGGTGTAGTCGGCCACCGCCGCCTCAAGCTCCTTGACCTCCGGGCCGAGGATGAACGACTGGCTGGCCATCACCGCCTCGATCGCCGGCATGATCTCGTCGCGGATCGTCGCGAACTGCGCCTGCAGGTCCAGCAGGGGAACATTCATTGTGTCCCTTCTAACGGTTTTTCTAATAACGCCTTATCGAACAACCGGCGCTCCTGCTGGCGACTGGCGACTGACTACCGGCTACCGGCGACGGGCCACCGGCTACTTCCGTTTCTTGAACTCGTGGTAGGCGATCTTTCCCTCGGCCAGCTCGGGGGGCAGGGGTGCGGCCTCATCCAGGTCCAGGCAGCGGAGGATCCCATGCGGGTCCTCCTCATACCGGTATCCGCTCTCGGGGCACACCATGATGCCCTCGGCGTCGGCGTGGACCAGCCGGTGCCCGTGTCGGCTCATCCAGCCGGCGCGGCGGGCCGGCACGCCCACCATCAGCGCGTAGTCGGGCACGTCGCGGGTCACCACCGCCCCGGCGGCGATGAAGGCGTACCGCCCGATCTCGTGCCCGCAGACGACCGTGGCGTTGGCCCCCACCGTCGCCCCGCGCCGGAGCACGGTCTTCTCGTACAGGCTGCGCCGGACCACCTGCGAGCGGGGGTTCGTCACGTTCGTCAGCACGCAGCCTGGGCCCAGGAAGACGTCGTCCTCCACCACGGTCCCCGCGTAGACGGCCACGTTGTTCTGGACCTTCACGTTGTCGCCGATGACCACGTCGCCGGCCACCAGGACGTTCTGCCCGAAGACGCACTTCCTGCCGATCTTCGCACCGGACATGATGTGGCAGAAGTGCCAGACCTTGGTCCCCTCGCCGATCTCGGCCCCGGCGTCGACGTAGGCGCTCTCGTGGACGAAGTACGCTGCCCTTTCCTCAGCCAATGCCGTCTCTCCTGTCATGGGGTCGATCGGCCGGCGGCCCTCACAGGCCGACGGGCTCCCCGCCCTTGCCCAGCGAGGCGCTGCCGGCGGCCAGAACCTTCACCACCCGCAGCCCGTCCGCCCCGTCGCTGCGGGGAGCGGTGTCCTTCAGGATGCAGTCCACGAAGTGCTGGCACTCGGCCCGGAGCGGCTCGCCGGAGGGGATCTTGGGGATGAGGATGTCCCCCATCCGCAGCGTGATCGCCTCCACGTAGCTGTCCACGGTCTTGCGGACATAGGCGCCCTTGTCGTAGACGCGGACCTTCTCGGCCGCCTCCATGTCGTCGAAGACCACCATCTTCTGCGACCCCACCAGCGTCACCTTGCGGACCTTGTGAGGGTCCAGCCACGACACGTGGATGTGGGCCATCCTGCCGTCGGCGAACTTCAGGCTGGCGAAGACCACGTCCTCCACGCCCTCCTGGAGATACCCGTGCCCGCTGGCCGAGACCACCACCGGCTCGGCGTCGAAGAGGTAGCACGCCACGGAGACGTCGTGGGGCGCCAGCGACCACCAGGCGTTCTCCGCCTTCCGCACGATCCCCAGATTCACCCGCTGGAAGTACAGGTACAGCGGCTCGCCCACCGCCCCCTTGCCGATCATCTCCTTCATGTACTCCACGGCCGGGTGATACTCCAGCAGGTGCCCGACCATCAGCTTGCGATCCCCCGACGCCGCCAGCTCCACCAGCTCTTTGGCCTCGGCCACCGAGAGGGCCAGGGGCTTCTCCACGTAGGTGTGCTTCCCCGCCGCCAGCGCCGTCCTGGCCATCTCGTAATGCCTGGGGGCGTCCACCGCCACCACCACGGCGTCCACGCCATCGTCGGCCAGGGCCTGGCCAATGTCGTCGGTCACCACCACGCGGGGGTACAGCGCCGACATCGCCTTGCGAACCTTCGCGGCCAGGTCGCAAACGTATTTGACCTCCACGCCCGGCAGGGAGGCGAAGTTCCGCACCAGGTTCCTGCCCCAGTTGCCGGCACCGACCACCGCTACGCCAACCATCGGAGAACCCTTCCCGGCCACACCGTCACCTGGACGGGCCGTCCAGCCGCCCCTGTCCGGACGGATCGCCGGGGATTATACCGGAGGCCCCCGCCCCCAGCCAGCAGTGATTCGCCCCCCCGGCAAAGCTGTCGCCGGCCCGCGAGTTCACCCCCGGCCGAGCCGAGGCCATCGGGCTGTCTTGCTTCGTCGGGGCCTGCGACGTAGATTGGGTCCGGCAAACGAGGGCCAGCGGCAGATGGAGACGGTCACCGCCGACATGCCTGAGGACATTGTCCGGGTCAAGGGACTGTGCAAGAGCTACGGGGAAACCGTCGCGCTGGATGACGTGAGCCTCACCGTACGTGCCGGTGAGGTCTTCGGGTACCTCGGGCCCAACGGTGCAGGCAAGACGACGACGATCAACATCCTCTCGGGTCTTCTCCCCCGCGGCGCCGGAGAGGTCCGAATCTGCGGTGCCCACATCGACCACGATCCCGTGGCCGTCAAGGGGCAGATCGGTGTCGTGCCGGAGGAGTCGAACCTTTACCCGGAGCTCACCTGCCGGCGGAACCTGGAGTACCTGGGCGAGTTGTACGGCCTGTCGCGCGTCCGGAGGCGAACGAGAGCGGATGCGCTCCTGGGGACGTTCGATCTCGCCGAGAAGGCAGACGTGCCTTTCCGAGCCCTCTCCCGCGGGATGAAGCGCCGTTTGACGGTGGCGGCAGCTTTGGTCCATTCGCCCCGGCTGATGTTTCTGGACGAGCCGACCGCCGGGCTGGACGTGCCGAGCGCCAGGGCGCTGCGAGGCCTCATCCGGACCATCCATCGCGACAACGCCACCGTGTTCCTGACCACCCACAACCTCGCCGAAGCGGAATCCCTCTGTGATCGCATCCTCATCCTCGTGAAAGGGCGGGTCGTGGCCGAAGGGACGGCTGCGGAGATCAGGGAGCGAGTGGCCAAGGCACGCCGGCTTTCTGTTGTCCTCTCCGGTGACGCACCGGCGGACGCGCTGCGGAAGGCATGTCCCGCGGTCCAGGCCGCCGCCTTCGCGGAGGGCACGTGGCGCCTGGAGGTGCGGGAGACGCACGCGGCGGTGGCGCAGGTGGCCTCCTTCGCAGAGGAGCGAGGCCTTCGAATCCTGCACGTCACTTCCGCCGCCGCCAGCCTGGAGGACGCCTTCATGACGATCCTGGAAGGAGGCGCCCCCGCCCCGGAGGCGGACCCATGACCCCGTTGCTGCGGGCCCTTGCCATCAGCCGAAAGGACATCGAGAGCTACTACGGCAAGCCCCCGCTGATCACGTGGGGCCTGCTTTTCCCGGCCGTGCTCATGCTCGCCCTGTACGTCAAGGGCCCGGGCACGTACCTGAACGTCGCCCCCGGCGTCATCGCCATGACCCTGCTCTTCGGCAACACCTCCATGGCGGCCATCGTCGTCACCTTCGAGAAGCGATCCGGGACCCTCCAGCGCCTGCTGCTGGCGCCCGTCACCTGCCGGACCATCCTATTGGGCAAGGCCGCCAGCGCCGGCGCCTTCGGGCTGGCCACCTCCCTCGTCCTGACCCTGGGACTGGTGCTCCTCCTGGGCATGCCCGTGCCCAACCCCCTTGTCTTCGCCTTGGGCCTGCTTCTGGGAGCGGGGGTCTTCTCCCTTCTCGGCTTGATTGCCTCGGTGATGGTCAGGGAGGTCTTCGAGGCAATGACCCTGATGAACTTCTTTCGATTTCCACTCCTGTTCGTCAGCGGCGTCTTCATGCCGGTGCGGACCATGCCGCCCTGGTCCAGGCCCATCGCCCTGCTCTCGCCCCTGACGCACGTGGTCGAGCTGCTCCGGTTCGGCATCTCGGGGCGATGCTTCTTCGGCGGCCCGGGGATACCCGCGCTTGTCGCCATCGTCTTCCTGGCTGTGTGCTGGCTGGCCGCAGGGCCGGCGTTTCGCCGCGGCGCCGGCCGGTGATTCCCTCCGCCTCCGGCCTCTCCGACCCGCCTCCGGCGCCCGCCGCCAATGACAGTTCGCGCCGGCCGGCCAACACCGGCCGTCAGCGGCCAAGATCGACGGGCGGGTGGATTGGCGGCCGCTGTTCGCCGCCATGGATCGGCAATTGGCAGGTCGGGCATCCCTGCCCAACATTGTCTTGGCCATTGCGATCCGCGTCGGGCAGGTAGGCCCGACCTACCGACTTGCCAACGCCCGTCGGCAAGTGGTCATGCATGCCAAGACCGCGCCCGGAGGGACTCGAACCCCCAACCCTCGGTTCCGAAGACCGATGCTCTATCCAATTGAGCTACGGGCGCCTTTTCGCTTTCACCACGAGCAATACGCGGTTTCGCCAGCGTTCGCAAGGTGCTTCCGTCACCCGCCGGCCACCGGCGCGGTCGTCTCCCGGGCCAGACGGTGCGCGCTGTGACTGCTATCGCGCTTTGCGTGCCGTCTTGCGCGTGCCGGCCGGGCTCTTTCGGCCACGCTCGCGATATGCCTTCAGGCTATCGAAGAGCACGTAATGCGACAGCCGGTCCCAGGCAACGGCGTAGATCCTGCCCGCCGACCAATCATTCTCCGAGACGCCGCGAGGAGACCTGCCGACAAGGAAGAGCCTGTCAGCCTGCACTTCGATCCTCGGGCTGTGCAAAACGGCAGGGCAAGGATCCGTGTCGTCGCAGTACGCCACGACGACCTTTCCTCGGAACTCAGGATACCGTGGTTTTTTCATGTGCTTTCTCGTGGGCCAGTTGACCGGCCCTGCTGGTGGTCCACCCGTCTGTCAATCGGCGGCAACGTCAGGGCCTGACCGGTCGTCATCCTCACGTTCTTGGACGCCTCGCCGACCCGGACGGTGTGCACCGAGCAGCAGGTCCGGACCTGTCCGACCGCCCTGAAGGCCCGCAGCCTGGCGCCGAAGACGCCCTTTCCGTCGGCCACAGCAGAGGCGTCAAGGTCAGTGTCGCTCTTTCGATCGTCAAGGCCCGTGAGGATAACCCCGGCGTGTCCCTTCCCGCAACCCGCCGACCGCAGGAGGGAATGCGCCCGAGAAGAAAGCCCGTCCCCTGTTAGCATGTACACATGTCGATGGCCACATCACTCCGGCCTCCCCGCCCCCCCGGCCCGGCGCTGCCGGTTCGGAAGGCCCCCGCTGCCGTTGCCCCGACCGCCCGCTTCGATCAAGCCGCCCCGGGAGAACTTTCCCCAACGTCCCCGCTTGCCCAGCTTGCCATTAGTAAACGTTTTCACAAATCCCTTGACCCCGTTTTCTCCGCGCAAGTCTTTCGGCATCAAGGCCATAGGCAAGTCCGAGCCGCCCGGCCGCGGGTAAAAGACTTTCTCGCCGGAATTCCTGTAAGTCCTTATTTCGCCGATGTCTCACGGGTGAGCGCCTTGACTCCCTTTTACCCGTCCGCCTCTCCCGGCCGTCTTTCGACGACTCGTGGCGCAGAAACCCGGTAGCGGGAATCCCCCGCTTCCCGCCGGCCCCGGCCGATCTGCGCCTCTCATCCTTCACGCCGCCGCCTCGCTTCGAATCGACAATTCGAAATCCCCCTACCCCTTATGTAGTGCCGTCAATCGCCGCCCTCGGCGAAAAGGCCCGTCAACGGGCCTCCGCCGTGGCCGCCTCCGCCCTGCCAGCAGACGCCGGGGGGACGATCCGCCGGGGCTGCGCCCCGGCCTACAGCCTCGCCGTCGTCGGTGCCGTCGGTGACGACGCAGGGATTCGCGCGAGCAACGGAGTCGCTCGCCCTACCTGCCTGCGGACGGGGAGAGGGCCCATCGGTGATGTGCGGATCGTCAGGGGCCGAGGGCGGCCCATTTGCGCCAGCCGA
>CAZNSB010000136.1:0-5878 GCA_964575155.1 uncultured Planctomycetaceae bacterium
GCAACTGGAGGCCGTCCTGTGAACGGTCCGCTTTTCCGGCGGGCCGGAAAGATCCTCATTCGCGAGCTGGCCGGCGGGGCCGAGCGGACCGTCACCCCTGCGGGCTGGTCGGGCTGCTCGGGCCCGGCGTGGAGCCCCGACGGGAAGACCATCGCCTTCGCCCATCGGCGCGACAAGCGCAACGCGATCTTCACGGTCCCGGCGGGCGGCGGGCAGCCCCGGAAGCTCTACGACGAGCAGGGCGCCTGCGAGCCGCACTTCGCCCCCGACGGGAAACGCATTGTCTATGAAACCGAGACGCACATCTGTACCATCAACCGCGACGGGACGAGGAATCGCCTGGTGACCTGGTATGGCGGCGTGCAGCGGTACGGGCGGTTCAGCCCCGACGGCAGCAGCATCATATTCTGCCAGGCGCCCTCCCCACGCGGGCCGTGGGAGCTCTACGTCGTCCCCGCCACCGGCGGCGAGCCAAAGAAGCTGACCGAGGGCGCCTCGGACATGCACCCGGACTGGAAATGACCGGCCTGGCGGGCGGCTGTTCCTTACAATGGCGGCATCGGCATTCGAGGGAGCGGCATGATCCGACGAGCCATTGACATCCGCACGCTGCTGCCCGCCGTCCTGGCGGCCGCCGGGGCCGCAGCGCTTTCTTCCGGCCGCCTCCGGGCCGAGGACGCCCCCGCCGATCCGCCGGCCTCCAAACCCTCACCCTTCGTCCGCATCTACGACACGGGCAAGCTGTTGGAGGATCTCCGCGAGCACGGCACGGTCAAGCTCGACCCGGCCTGGCCGGCCGTCCCGCACAAGAAGCGCGACCACCTCTTCGCCGGGGACGCCGTCGTCCTCAACGACAAGGTCGGCCTGATCCTGCTGAGCGATCATTCGTCCGCGCATATCTTCGCCGCCGGGACGGGCCTGCGCCATTGCCGCGCGGCGCTGGATCCAGGAAGCGATCCGGAACGCGTCGAACCCGTCGCGGCGACCTGGAAGATCGTCGAGAACACGCCCGCCGCCGTCGCCGTCGAGCTGACCCGCAAGGGCGGGAAGGGCTTGACGGACACGACGCGCTTTCGGCTGACGATGGGCTCACCCCTGGTGGAGGTCCGTTACGTGCGGGGCGTCTGCGATTGCGGCGTGTACTGTCTCGGGGCCGAGCAGCTCCTCGCCTGCGACTACTTCGCCGGGGACGTGGCGTCCGTTCCGGGGCAAGATCGACTGCGGGGCATCGGGCCGCCGATCGACAACGCCTTCGTGGCCCTGTACGCGGCGGGCGGGGCGCTGCTGGCCTGCATGTGGACGTCGCCCGGGCAAGGGGCGTACGTCATTCTGGATGGGGACGAGCCGTTTCCGAAGGAGGGCGTAAACGTAGACCTGAGGTCCGGCCAGAGCCTCTGGGTCGCCGTGCTCGAGGGCAAGGACATCTGGCAGCCGAGGTGGATCGTCGGCGACGGATCGCGGGCGAAGCTCGGCGACGGTCCGAAACCGCCGTTTCCCGCCCGGTGGCGGCGCACCGCCGTCCGCCCGGGCAAGAGCGGGCTGTCGTGGCCCTTGGGCGATCCCCTGCCGGGCGGGGCCAAGCCCGGCGAACGGGTGGCAATCTACCCCCTGGAGCGGACGCGGAAGACCCCGCTGACGGCACTGTGCGTGACGGACCTGATGCGCCGGGCCCTTGGGGTCGGTCCCTGCCAGTACGTCCTCGACGCCGAGGGGCTCGCCGGGGATGTGCCCGCGACGGCCGACGCCGTGACCCGGTGGCTGACTCGGCTGGTGCAGCGCGGGCGAGCCAAGACCCAGGCCGAGGAGATCCGCCGCCGCCTCGCGGCGATGAAGGCCCACTTCGCGGCGATGGACCGGCGGATCGGCGAGTACCTCCGGGCCGCCAGGGACCTGCGGACCCGATGCGCGAAGCCGCAGGGTGGCGAGAAGCTCCAGCGCGTCGCCGAGATCCTCACCGAGATCCTGGACGAGACGGTCACGGAGGCGTCAGCCTATGTGAAGGCCTCGCCGTCAGTCGAGGCTGCGAAACTGGCCGACGGACTAGCTGATCTGGTCGGCAAGGAGGGCGCCGCCGAACGCCTCGCCGCCGCCTGCGCGAAGCTCCGCGCCCTGGGCGCCCGACAGGACCGCGCCCTCGGGCGGTGCCGACAGGGCCTCCGTCGCGTAAGGGCTTTCTGTTTCGGCTACGTCGCCTCCGCGGTGGCGGGAGACAAGGACGGGGACTTCGCCATGGACTGCCACAAGCGAGCTGGGGCAGTGCTGAAGCCCAAGCGCAAGAAGCAGGAGGACGCGAAGCGTGCGAACCAGCGCTAGGCTTTCGACCGCGGCGGCCGGTCTGGCCGTCGCCCTGTCGGCCGCCGCGGCCGCGGGGCAGTCGGCCCGGGCGGGCAAGAACCGCTTCGGCAACCCGGGCTTCGAGATGGGGCGGACGTTCTGGCACCTGGACAAGGCCAAGGGGACCGAGGGCGGCTTCGCCGTCGAGCGGAAGGCCGCCGCCGAAGGCGAGTACAGCGCGGTCGTCACCGTCGGGAAGGTCGCCGAGTGGGGCGTCCAGTTCGGGCAATTCATGGACGCCGGGCGAAAGGGCAAGACGTACACGTTCGCCGGCCTGGCCAAGGCCGTCGGCGCGCCCGTCAAGGTGGACCTCCAGATCGAGCGCCACGGCAAGCCGTACGACCGCGCCGCCCGGACCGCCCCGGCCACCCTGAGCAAGGAGAAGTGGACCGAGCTGCACGTTACCTTCAAGGTCGAGAAGGACTTCCCGCAGGGGTGGTTCGCGTACGTCGCCTGCCGGCAGCCCGACTGCCGCTTCCGGGTGGACATGTTCCGGCTGTATGAAGGCGAATACATCCCGTACAGGGAGGTGGCGAAGAAGCAGGCGGCCTCGGCGGGTGTGCGCCTGTTCGACACGGGCGCGGCGTCGCCGGCCGCCCTGCCGGGCGCGGCCGTGGACGCAAGGAAAGGCTGGTCGCAGCTCCCGCCCGAGCGGACCCAGCACCGCTTCCAGGCAGACGCCGCTCTTCTGAACAACCGCCTGGCGGTGGTCCTGCGGCGAAAGGGGCGCGCGGCGGAGGTGTACTCGCTCGGCCGGGAGGGCGCGAAGATGCGGGCCCTGCTCAGGCCTCTGGCCGCGGCCGGGGACGAGGCGCTCTCGGCGGTCAGGATCGTGGCGAACACCCCCTCCGCCGCGGCGCTGGACGCGGACTTCCCGGCCGGTGGCAAGCCGCTGACGGTGCGGTATCGGCTGGGCATGGGCCAGGTGTTCCTCCAGACCCAGCCACGGTCCGGCGCGACCGCTCTGCGTGTCGAGGCCCCCTGCCGGTTCGTCGTCCTGCCGGACTTCTTCGCCGACGACATCGTCGTCGATGCGACGACGCTGCCCGTCGATCGTGCCGAGCTGCCCAGCGAGAACTTCCTGCTGCACCTGCTCGGCGGCGGGGAGGCGATCCTGATGGCCGTCTGGGACAAGCCCGCCGGCGACGTGCGAGTCGAGCTGGCCGGCAAGGGCGACGACCGGGTGATCGCGGCCTCGGAGATCGCCTTCGGCACCGGCGGCAGCATCTGGGTGGCGGTGCTGGCCGGCGAGGGCATCTGGCACACGCGCGACGTAGGCAAGTCCGACGTCGGCAGGGTCCTCCGCCTGGATTGGCGGATGCCGTTTCCCGCCCAGTGGCGCGTTGATTGGCGCCGGAGCGACGACCTCGCCGACAGTTGGGAGATGATCACCCGCGGGGCGGACAGGAAGTTCGTGAAGCACGGCTGGTTCGGCTCGCCGGGAACGATCCCGCCCAACCGCCTCCGGTGGACCACCGTGATCGGGCGGGTCCCGTACCCCTGCTGGATCGAGCGGGACGGGCGCGGGTTCCTCCAGCCGGTCAAGAGCAGGGCCCTGCGGTTCGAGGGCCCGGCGGTGATCTACCCGATCAGCCGCGTCAGCGGCACCCCCCTGGACGCCTACACCGTGGTGGACATCGTCCGGGGCACCCTCGGCGTCGGGCCCTGCGAGTACATCCTCGACGTCGAAGGCCAGGCGTCGCAGTACAGGGGCCGCGCCACCTGCTCGAACCGCGACACCCTCAACCCCATCTACCAGAGCCGCCGGCAGAAGGCCAAGCGCGCCGTGATCGAGAAGTCCCTGAAGGAGGTCATGGCGTTCATCCGGCACATTCGCGGGCGGATCGAGCAGTACAGGGCCTTCGGGCGGGAGGTGGAGGCGTACCTGGCCGGACAGGAGCAGGCCCGCCCGGAGCTGGCTGGGCCCCTGGGCGACCTGGCCAAGCTCGCCGGGGCCATCGAGCCGGCAGTGACGAGGCGTCGCGCGAAGATCAAGACGCCGGCCGAGGCCCAGGCGATGGTGGACGAGTTCCGCCGGACGATGCTGGACTACGAGGGCAAGGACGCCTACGCGCGGTGCAAGCGTTTCACCGCCGCCCTGGTGGAGATCGGCGGCAACCAGGACGAGCTCGTCGGCGAGTGCCGGTGGGCCGTGAGGGTCCTCCGCCAGCGGGCCGGCATTGCCATGGCCCTCGATCCGCGAATCAAGGCCGTCGCCACAGAAATCCGCCGCCGCAGCCGGAAGGTGCTGCGCAATCCCGCCGGACACGAGGGCGCGAGGCACTGACGCCATGCGAATGCGATTGCTCGAACGCGTGCTGCTCGTTTCGGCGCTGGTGGGCGTTCTGGCCGGCGGCTGCGAACGCGCCGGCAAGCCGCCCCGCGGCGAGGTCGGGACGAAGACGGGCGTTGAAATGGTGCTGCTGCCGGCCGGGGAGTTCGTCATGGGCGATGACGACGGGGCGGACGACGAGAGGCCGGCCCACAGGGTGCGTGTCGGACCTTTCTACATGGACAGGTATGAGGTGACCCAGAAGGCGTACACGGAGGTGATGGGAACCAACCCCTCCAAGTCCAAGGGGCCCTCCAGGCCGGTGGAGCGGCTGAGCTGGTACGCGGCGATCAAGTACTGCAATGCCCGGTCTCAGAGGGACGGCCTGCGCCCGTGCTACGACCTCCAGGCCCTGGCATGCGATTTCGGCGCCGACGGGTACCGGCTTCCGACCGAGGCCGAGTGGGAATACGCCTGCCGGGCGGGAGCGGCCGGAAGGTACTCCTTCGGCAGCGACCCCCGGCCGCTGGCCAGGCACGCCTGGTTCAAGGCCAACGCCGACAAGGCCACGCATCCCGTCGGGCAGAAAAGGCCCAACTCCTGGGGGCTGTACGACATGCACGGGAACGTGTGGGAGTGGTGCAACGACTGGTACGACGAGGGTCGCTACCGCCAGGGCCAAGAGAAGGACCCGCGCGGCCCGGCCTCCGGCCAGGAGCGCGTCCTGCGGGGCGGGAGCTTCCGCAGCACGGCCGAGAGATGCCGGTCGGCCTCCCGGCACAGCGAGACCCCCGGCTTCGCCGACGTGTGTTTCGGATATGAGGCGTATGGCTTCCGCTGCGTCAGGCGGGCGCCACAGGGGACGTCGAAGTAGCCCCCGCGGGGGTTCCGCCGGCTCAGGGCTTCGTCGGCAGGACCGGCCGGGCCGGAACGTCCGGATCGGCCGATGGGGGATCGTCGTCTGGCGGCTGCCGCCCCAGCCGCAGGCTCTTGGCCGGCTCGAAGGGGTCCGGAATCGCCAGCCGCAGAAATGGCGCCGGGCTTTCCCGCAGCCGAGGAACCCTCGAAAGCATCATCCGGCGCGACCTCATCCGCGTGGGGTCGCCCGCCCCGTCGGGGCGCCGGGGGCCGGAAGGGGTTTCGGTCGGCAGCAGCGGCAGGCGGTCGGGGTCCGGCGACGCGGCTGTTGCCAGCGGGCCGGCAGGCAGCCGACGCGACGCCGGCAGGGCCTCCGGCCGAGGACCCAGCGGCGGCACGTCCACCGCGGGCCGC
>CAZNSB010000136.1:5888-6818 GCA_964575155.1 uncultured Planctomycetaceae bacterium
GTGCTGGAGCGGCGAAGGCAGAAGCCGCGGCTTCTCGCCGACGTGGGCCGGCGGAAGCCACCACGCCCTCGGCACGGGGACCAGCGTGGGCGCCGGCCAGGGCTGAGGGGCGCTGGCAAGGCCCGGCAGCGGCGGCGGGGCCGAACCGGCAGGCATCGCCGCGGCGGCAGCCGGCGGGCGCCGTACCGCCTCGATGATCAGCTTCGCCGGCGTGCCTTCCTCCGGAAGCACGTTCCTGTTGGCATCCAGCTTCAGGAGCATCTCTTCGGTCATGGTCAGATGGCTCTGGAAGACGGTCTCGTCCGTGACCGGGAAGACGGCGATCAGGGTGCCGCTGAGATCGGCGCCGTAGACCCTGTCGGGCTGGTTCGGGTCCGGCTGCTTCAGGGCCGAGCCGGTGAAGTGCCACTTCAGCGCGGGCATGGGCTTGCCGGTCTTCCGGTCCAGGAGCGTTCTCTCGACGGGGAGGACGCGCATCTTGCCGTCGAGGCCCGGAAGCTCGAGGGAGATCCTCACCTCCGGGCCGGTGGCGGCGCCGGCGTGGCCCTTCGCCGGCCGGCCGGGGAGCAGACCCAATGCCTCCATCGCCTTGTGAATCTCGCTGGGGCGGGCCTCGAAGGTCACTACCGTCTCGTGGGCCTTCTGCCCTCGCGGGTGCGGATACGAGGCGATCACCTCGATGGGGTAGACCTCCTTCAGCGTGGGCAGCTTCCGCGGGGCGATCTTGCAGGGGACGGTGACGATCCGCCTGGTCTTGTCGACGGTAATGGCCGGCGCGGGCTTGGCGGCGGCGACGGCGGAGGCATCGGCGATGCAGGCGACCGCGCAGGGCTCGCCCGCGGCGGCGCCCTCCAGGTTGCCGGCCGCCGAAGCTTGTCGTGCCAGTTTGCTCAGCCCTGTCACGCGCCCGTTCGGAATGTAGGCCACATG
>CAZNSB010000136.1:6828-11255 GCA_964575155.1 uncultured Planctomycetaceae bacterium
CAGCGGCGAACCGTACACCATGCCCGGCAACTGCATTCTCGGGTCGGCAGCAACGTCGAAGGCCCACAGCCTGGCGCCGTCGGCCAAGCGGATCGCGTGCAGGATCGCCTTCAGATCGGCGGCATACACCGTGCGGGCCGCGACGGCCGGGCCCGCGAAGAAGGCCGTCCCGCCGTCGTAGACCCACTTCGGCTGGCCGGTGGCGGCCAGCCAGGCGCGGACCTTGCCATCCGTGGCCGTGAAAACGGCCAGACCGCCCTCCACGGCGATCGAGCCGAGGACGCCGCCGGGAACGGCCCTGCGCCACTTGACCCGCCCGGTGGCGAGGTCGATGGCGACGACCTCGCCTTTGGCTTCCTTGATCCGCTTCGTGTCGAAGCGGATGCTGCTGCACGCCACCAGGACGAGGTCGCCGGCGAGGGTAGGCCCGGCCCAGGGGTTGACCGCCAGGGGCGTTTCCCACACGACGCTGCCGTCGGCGGCCTTGAGGCACAGGAGGCAGCGCTTGCCGACCTTCTCGTCGTCGATGTAGGCGGAGGCGGCCAGCATGCGATCGCCCCGGACCGCGACCGGGGCATCCACATGCCACTTCTTCTTCCCCCGCTGCCAGAGGAGCTTGGGGGCGGGCTTCGGCAGGTCGTCCTCGCTGGGGGGAATGGCAAACTCAGGGTCGGCCTTCCTGTCCCGTTCGTACCTGGCAACGAGCTCCGCCCAGCGCCTTTCCAGGAGGGCCTTTACTGCCGAAAGGTCCAGCTCCTTCCCGTCCAGGGTCACTCGCCTGAGGTCCACGCAGAGAACGCCCGCGTCCCCGCCGCCGACATACACCCGGCCTTTGTCGATGGTCGGGGAGCCTTCGATATGGACGAGCTTGCCCGGGACCGGGAACTGCCAGACGCACCGGCCGGTGTCGGCCTGGAGGCAGTACAGCAACGCGTCGTTGGTCTGGTGCATGCCGTCTCCGAAGACGACCAGCCCCCCGGCCGTTGCCGGGGCGCACACGGTGGGGCGTTTCACGTACGGGGCGGTCTTGGACCAGAGCACGCGCTTGGCGGGGCCGGGCTCGCAGGTGAGACAATGGAAGACGCCGGTGTTGAAGGCTCCCAGCCCCGCAACGTAGATCGCGTTGGTGCCGGGGACCGGCGAGGCCACAAAATGCCCCTGCGACTTGTGCGCCCACAGGACCTTCGGCGTCCTCGGGCCGGGCTTGCCGTCGAGGCTGCCCGTGCGCCGGGTGTTGCCCCGGTACGTAGGCCAGTCCCCGGCCGCCGACGACCACGCCAAGGCCAGCGGGACCGCGGCCCAGAGCGCCCGTCTGGCCCCGGCGGGCGCGGCGGGGCGGGCGCGAGCGGGCCCTCGCATTCGGACCGTCGGTTTCGGCGTCATGGTGGTGGTCTTCCGGCCACGCGATCCTTCTCGGCCAGCCGGGCCGGGTTGCCCAGCAGGGCCGCCGATTCCTGTCCTTCATTGTTGAACACCACGTCCGGGACGCCGTCGGCGTTGATGTCCACCACGGCGATGCCGACGGTGTTGAAGATGCGCTGATAGAACCCGATCTGCTCGGTGGCGTCAGTGAAGCTGCCGTCGCCGTTGTTGCGGAAGTAGCGGTTGGGCCCCCTCAGGCAGCCGACGAGCAGGTCCACCCGGCCTCGCTTGCAGAGGTCGGCCCAGACGGCGCACGTGGGCACGGGCACCAGGCCCGTGCCGCCGCCGAGGGGCTCGGCCAGGGCGCCGGCCTTGGCCGTCACGTCGACAAAGCGGCCCTTGCCAGCGTTGGCGAAGAGCTTGCACTTTCCTCGCTGGGGCACGAGCAGGTCGGGGCGCCCGTCGCCATTGAAGTCTCCGAAGGCCGGCGCGACCTTTCCGCTGGCGAAGGAGATGCCGCAGCCCTTGGCCTCGACGAACCCCCCGGGCGTGTTGATGGCCAGCAGGCCGGCGCCGGCGCTGTAGAGGAAGTCCGGCCGGCCGTCGGCGTTCACGTCGGCGACCGCCAGGTGGTCGCCTTTGAGCTTGCCGCCGATGCCGTTGGCTCCCAGCTTGACTTTGTCGGAGACGTCTTCGAAGAGCAGACGACCTCCGGCCGGGGGCGCAGCCTTGGCGGAAAAGTAGAAGGCGAAATCCCCGCCGGTGTTGCAGACCTTCAGCAGCAGGGCGTTCTTTCCGCCCTTGAGCTTCAGGGTCAACTTGGCCTGGTCCGGCTGGCAGGGGCGGGGGACGTTCTGGGCCAGCAGCTTGACGCCGTTCAGCCAGACCGTCAGCGTGTCGTCGCTGCCGAGGGAGACGGGCAGTTCGGCGGCCTTTGCGATGTTCAGTTCGCGGTACAGGTACACGGCCGAGTTCTCGTTGCACGGGGGCTTGAAGAGGGCGAGGCTGTTGACCTGCCCGTCGGGGAAGCTCCCCGCCCGCCAGATGACCTTCCGCCCGCCCTTGCCCACGTACTGCTTGGCCAGGTCGATCTGTTTCTCGGGCGGGTACGCTGCCGCGAACCCGGCGCCGTTGACGTTGTCGAACGGGCCGGCGTAGTACCAGTTGCCTACCTTCTTGCCCCCCCCCCGACCGGGGTCGGGGGCCCTGTTCCGGTACAGCCGCAGCCCGCGGAAGCCGTCGGCCACCAGGATGTCCGGACGCTTGTCCCCGTCGTAGTCGATCCAGGCGGCGGCCGTGACGTTGCAGTAGCCCTGCTGGGGCACGGAGGCGCTGGCGTCCTTGAAGGTCTTGCCCTGGTTGAGCAGCAGCTTCGCCCCGGCGGGGGTGGCTAGGAGGAGGTCCACCCTGCCGTCGCCGTTGCAGTCGGCCCAGTCGGCCGCCCGAGCCCCGCAGGTCAGGGGCAGGGGGATTTCGTTCAAGGTCCCGCCGCCGTTCTGGAGCAGCACGACTCGCCCGGCCCCGAAGAGGCAGAAGTCCGGCTTGCCGTTGCCGTCGAAGTCGGCCGGTGCGACCCCCGCGGCGCCGGGGCTGACCCGGCTGAGGGCGGCGTAGTGCGTGAACCCGCCCATTCCCGCAATCGCCCGGAACTCCTCCACCCCCCACCCGACGAAGTCGCGCTTCGCGTTGTAATCCAGGATCCTCAAGGAGGCCTTCATTCGCTGCAGCCTGGCCGTCCGAAGCTGGAGGGCATTCTTGTTTCCGTCCACCATGCAGGGGACGGCGACCTCCTGCCCGGCGAGGATCGCCGCGACGGCGGACGCCAGCTTTTCCGGCCGGCCGGCGAAGCTCCGGAGGAGGTACGGCTCGGCGTGGCTCATCCGCCACCACGCGCCCGCGTAGATCTGATACCAGTAGTTCTTGATGCACACCTCGCCGGCGCCGCGGTTGTGAAAGAACATCGCCGTCCGCCCGACCTCCGCCCACGCCATCACGTTCTGCCACTCGCGCGGGTGGAAGCCCCCGCGCCCGATGTTGTGCTTGATCGTCTCCCCAGGGTGCGTCCCCTTCAGGTCGCGGACCTTGCGGTAGACGATGAGGTTCTTGGCCTTGTCCACGCTCTCGACGCGCATCACCAGGATGTTCGTGGAGTCCTGGATGATCCGCCCGAGCGGGTATGGCGCCTCCACGTACCCCGACCCCGCCCGGCAGGGCAGCAGGACCGCCAGCGTCAAGGCGATGCCGCGGACGCTCGATGGGGCAACTCGTCTCACGATCTTCCGCTCCCGGTCTCTCACGGTTTTGGCATCTCGTCCAGGCGCCGTCGGGCCACCCGGGCCCACCGGCTGTTCGGGTGATCCCGGACCACCCGCCGCCACTGCTCGCCGGCCTCTGCAGGCTTTTTCATCTCCAGGTACGCCCGCCCCGCCTCACATCGGGCCTGGGCCCGCCGATCCGGGTAATCGTAGGTATACGCCGCCGCCAGCAGCGCCTTGGCCGCCTCGGGGAAGCGCTTCTGCTCCATCCGGCACAGCCCGATCTGGAGCTGCGCCCGCGCCGCCACCTCCCCGGCCGTTCGCCGCGTCACCTGCACGTAGCTGTTCACCGCGTGGTCATGCTGCTTCTGGTTCTGCCACGCCCAGCCGATGCCGTACAGCGCCTCCTCCACCCACGGGCTCTGCGGGTAGCGCTGCACGAGCAGCGTGAGAGCCTGTCGGCTGGGGTTCCACTGGGCGGCGCGGGCGTAGGCCTGGCCCAGCCTCAGCAGCGCACGGTCACTGACGCCCGGCACCTGCTGAAACGGTGGCTGGTCGCGGAAGCACAGCAGTTGCTGGATGGCCTTGGGCCAGTCCTTTAGTTGGACGAGGGCCTCTCCGCCCAGGTAGCGGGCGTGGGCGGCGAGCTGGCTTGGGGGCTTGGCGGCGACCGCCTGGAGGTGGGCGAGGGCGGCTTTCGGGTCCTTCTCCTGCAGGCAGGCGGCGGCGAGGCGCAGCCTGATCTGCCCGGTGAGCTCCGGCGGGGGGCTCTTCTCCAGGGCCCGGGTCAAAAGGTCCAGGGCGGCGCCG
>CAZNSB010000137.1:0-11247 GCA_964575155.1 uncultured Planctomycetaceae bacterium
TAACCTCCGCCTGCAGCGATACATGCTAAATGGAACTGTAGAAGATGGGTTTGACAGGTAAGGACTCACAGAAACGCGCCCCCGGCGGGGGCATTGCTAAACGCGGCGGGGAGCGAGCCCTTTTCAGGAAAGGACTTACAGCAGAAAACCAGCGAGTGAATTTAGTATTCCCCGCGCCCGGCGGACGGCGTAACTCTTTTGTAAAAAGGAGGTTACGCCCAAACTGATGGCGCGCGAATACTAAACGCGCTTTAGTAATCCCTTCGCGGGGTAGGCGGGCAAGGAGAACGCACCCGTGCCCCGGTGCCATGGCGGGCGCTGTTTCCCGCCATGCGGGCCCGCTGCGCGGCGGAGGGGGCCGCGGCGAGGCCGCGGCACTTAGCCGGTCATGTACATGTGTCGATCCACGATTCCGGGAAGGGCAAAAGGCGGGTCATCCGGCTTCGCCTCCGGCTACGCCGGGACAAGTCGGCCTTGCGGGCCTCGACCCACCCTACGGGGCTGATGGGTCCGGGGGGGGCGCGTCAGGGGGGGCGACGTTCGCCCTCGGCGGCGCTGCGGTGCATGCGGGCCAGGTCCCGCCACGCGGCGGCGGCGCGGTCCATCAGGCCCATGTTCTGAAGGGCAAGCGCCAGGGCGGCTCGGATGCGGCGGTTCCCGGGCGCCATGCCGGCGGCCTTTTCCATGTGCTCGACGGCGTCGGCAAACTGGCGGCGATCCGTTTGCAGCAGCGCCAGCCGGTAGTGAAGGTCCACGTATTCGGGCTTCAGCTCGAGCGCCCGGCGGAAGGTCTCGGCGGCCTCGTCCAGCCGACCCAGCTCCTGCTGGGTGATCCCCAGCCTGATCACCGCGTCCACGTAGGCCGGATTGATCTCGACGGCGGCGGCGAACTCCTCCAGGGCCTCTCCGAGCCTTCCCTCGGCCCGGAGGAGGACGCCGTAGCGGTAGCGGACGTCGGCGTGGTCGGGGCAGCGGCGGGCCTCGGCGGCGTGGCGTCGGACCTGGAGCTGCAGCAGGTGGTCGTTGTCGAGATCGGGCTCGGCGAGGGGGGGCGCCGGATCGAACTGGAAGTTGCGCCCGAACTCCTCGGCGACGGCGGCCTTGAGCTGGTACCGGGCCATTTCCGACAGCAGCACCGAGGAGCTCGGCTCGACGGCGCGGGCAAGGGCAAAGGTTCCGATGGCCTGGTCCTCTCGCCCGTCGGAGGCCTGCGCCACGCCGAGCCCCACGTAGCAGGCGAGCAGCTTGTCGTTGAGCTCGGCCGCGGCGTGGAAGGCCTCGGCGGCCTCGGCCCACCTGCGGTTGGCCAGGTGATGGGCCCCCAGGCGGATCTTGGCTTCGAGGTAGTCCGGGTCCACGTCCAGGGCGGCGAGGTAGTGCCCGGTGGCCTCGGCGTCGAGCCCCTCGCCGCTGAGCAGGTCCGCCAGACGGAGATGAAGGTCGGCGAAGGGCCCGTGGACCTCGATGAGCCGGTACAGCCGCTCCAGCGCCTCGCGCCAGTGCCCGCCCTCGACGAGGACCTCGACCTCCTCGTCCATGAGGGCCCAGTTTTCCGGCTGCAAGGCGATGACGTTCTCGAACTCGCGGATGGCGTCGGCGTGCCTCCCGCGGCGGTGGTACAGGTGGGCGAGGGTGGCGCGGACGGCGGGCTCGTCCGCGGTCAGCCCGCGAAGGCGCTCGTACCCGGCGATGGCCTCATCCACGTCGTCGCGGAGCAGGGCGATCGCCGCCAGCCGCTGCACCGCCGGCACGAAGTCCTCGCGGAGCTTGAGGACGTCCCGGTAGCACTCGGCGGCCTCGTCGGGGCGGGAGAGCTTCTCCAGGCAGTACCCCGAGGCGAAGAGCACTTCCGGGCATCCCGGATGGGTCTGATTGGCCGTGCACAGATGCTCCAGCGCCTTGGCGGACTGTCCCATTTCGTCGTAGGCGGCCGACAGCGCCAGCCGGGCCGGTAGCAGGCCAGGCTCAAGCCGACACGCCTCGCCCAGGTGCTCGACCGCCTCGGCGAGGCGCATGGCCCGCAGGCAGGTGAGCCCGAGCTGGCAGCGGAGGTCGGCGCGGTCTGCGTGGCGCCGGCAGAGGCCCTCCAACTCCTCCAGCGACCGCCCCGACCCCAGCCGGAGGTGCCGCTGGACCGTCTCGCCGACGTTGGCGTCCAGCCCTTTCGCCAAAAGCTCCAGCAGGTAGCTCACGGGGGCACCTCTCCGTCAAGCGGCCAGCGAGGCCAGCCCCGAGGCCGCCGGCTCGTACCGCTCGTTCAACTGAAGGGCCTTCCGGTAGTGGCTCCTGGCCGAGGAATTCCGGCCGCACTCCTTCAACGCGTCGCCCAGGCGGACGTGGAGGTCGGGCCAGTCGGCGCCGGCCTGGAGGGCGCGCTGGAAGTAGGCGACGGCCTGCTCGGGGGCGCCGGCGGCGGCGAGCTCGCCAAGCTGGACGAGGGGCTTGACGTAATCGGGGTTGATGCGGACGGCGTGGCGGAGGTGGCGGGCGGCGGAGGCGGCGTCGCCCAGGCGACGGAACGCCACCCCGGCGCAGTAGTGCAGGTCGGCATAGTCGCCGTGGCAGGCCAGGGCCATCCGCAGCACCGACACCAGCACGCCGAACAGCTCCTCGTCGGCATCGCTGGGCGGGAGGGCGAGAAAGGCCTCGATGAAGGCGGGCTCTTCGGCGGCGTAGTCGGCCAGTTGGCGAATCTGGGAAGGCGCCGTGCCCTGGGCCGGCGCGGGCAGCGCGATGGTGACCGGCCGGCCCGCCTGGGCGGACGCCTCGGCCGCCAGGCACGCGAGGTAGGCGGCCATCAGGTCCTTGGGGTCCAGGACCCAGGCCCGCTGGAGGGTCCTGGCCGCCTGGTGGAAGTCGCCGCGGGCGGACTCGACGAGCCCAAGATACCGGTGTGCCCGGCTGGAGGTGCAGTCGCACTCGATCGCCTGGAGGAGGTGCTGCCGGGCCGCCTCCAAATGCCCCTCCTCGGCGTGGAACAGGGCCAGGTTCCGGTGCAGGTCGGCGTGATCGCCCAGCCGGCGAAGGGCGTCGGTGAGGGTCATGTACGCCAGCGGTCGGCTGCCGCTTCGCCACTGCGCCTGGGCGAGGTACACCCGCGGCGCCACCTCGTCGGGGCGGGCATCGGCCAGGGCGTCGGCGGCGGCGGCGCAGTGGTCGTACTGCCCGGTGCCCGCGTAGGCGACCAGGAGGTACTCGGCCAGGTCGGCGCGGTTTCCGATGAGGGCGATGGCGCGTCGTAGGTGGGCGGCTGCCTGTGCGAAGCTCCCGGCGGCGATGCGGGCGAGGGCCATGGCCCGATGGGACATCGCGCAGTAGTGCCGCGCCACCCGCCCGGGGAGGTCCCCCCGGTCGGTCAGCGCGCTCAGCGCCCGCAGGGCCTTTTCGTAGTTGCCCTTACGGTAAGCACGCATTCCTTCGGTGAAGAGGTCCAACTCGGCCATGGTCTCTCCGTTGCGTGCGGGGGGCCTCCAATGCACCGGTAACCTTATCGGCGCGCGGGAGGCCCAAGTGAAGTAGCCGGGCGGTGGGAGGCGGCGAATTGAAGGGATTTGCGGCCCCCCCGGCCGGACCGGCTCAACCGGGACGGCGCCGATCGATCAGGTTCCGGGCGTACTTCAGCAGCTCCCGCTTCTCCCACCGGGAGAACACCAGCGGCGTCGTCGCCGCCGCCGCCAGGAACAGCGCCCAGGCGATCACGACCACGCCCGCGGGCAGCAGCAGGAGCGCCGGGGCGACGGCCAGCACGTGCGCCGCCGGGTGGGCCCGAAAACGGGTCACCAGAAGGTACACGACGCCCACCCCGCAGGCGCTGAGCATGCCGATGCCCGCCGCGTCGGCCGCCCCACGCGTCCCGGCGCCGGGCACCCAACGCGCCGCCAGGACGACGTTGACCGCCACCGCCGTCGCCACTATGGCCACGATGACCGCCGGCCTCTCGCGGAGCTTCGCGGCGATGGAGACCATGCCCAGGTTGGCTGAACACTGAAAGAACATCAGCAGCCCCGGAAGCAGGTGCAGGTTCCTTCGGAAGGGCTCGCGCAAGAGGCGGGACCAGAGGGGCGCGGCCAGGAGGATCAGGACGGTCAGGGTCATCAGGGCGACGACGACGGCCTTGTAGGTGACGTTCAACATGCGGAGGGCGGCGTCGCGGAGGTTGGACTCCCAGTGGTTGGCGACGTGGCTGAAGACGAGCCCCCAGACGATCCCGGAGAGGATCCAGGCCGGCTGGCAAAGCTGGCGGAGCGGCGCGTACAGCCCCAACGCCTCCGAGCCGTGGTAGCGGTTCACGAACCACCCGCTGACCTGGTTGCCCACGTTCCACAGCATGGCCGCCACCATGGCAACGAAGCCGAACCCCAGCAGCCGACCCAGCACGGGCGCCTCTTCGGCGGCGCCCTCTTGGGCCCCCTCGCCGCTGCGCAGGTCCTGGGGGAGAAGGGGGGGCTCTTCGACGTCGGGGAGGATCTCGCCGGCGACGTGCCCCCGGCCGTCGTGGACCAGCACGCCGCGGTGGGCGGCATAGCCTCCCAGCACCAGCAGCACGGTCAGGCTGAGGGCATGGGCGACGAGGACCATGTACCCGGTTTCCAGCCAGCCGGCGGCGGCCAGGGCCAAGGCGGTGAACAGCACGGTGAAACACACGTCCATGGCGGCCAGGAGGCGAAAGGTGCGCAGGGCGCGGATGCACGAATGGAGATTGTGATACAGGGCCATCACGACCCCGTTGGCCACCCCCAGCAACGCCACGTAGTGCCGACCTTCCGCCGACAGCCGAACGCCCGCAGACGCCGACGTCGCCAGAAGCCTCCCGATCAGGCCGCTGCCGGCCAGGCCCGCCACCAGCGTCCCCGACGCCACCAGGGCGATCCCCAGCGTCGCCTTCCGGTGGAACTCCCGAAGCCGCCCGCGCACCTGGTAGAAGCTCACGTAACGGGCCACGCTTTCATTGCTGCCAAGCGTCGCCGCCGGGGCGAGGATCCCGAACACCATCACGCCCAGCGCCCAGACGCCGTAGTGGAACTGCCCCAGCAGCCAGGTGAGCAGGACGATCCGGCCGAAGATGACGAGCTTCTCCAGGAGGACAATGGGGGCGTAGACTTTCAGCGAGCGCCCCATGGGCTCGACCTGTAGCAGCCACCGCCACACGCGCGCGCTCCCTATGGCGACTTCGGCCCGGGCGGGGGGGGCCCGCCCTGAGCGGGGAGGGGCGACCGGGCCAGGGCGTCGTGGAACATCGCCGCGGTGAGGTAGTTGGCCAGCACGAACGCCAACACGACCATCAGCAACCACCCGTCGGTCTTTCGCTGGATCAGCTCGAACACGCCGGCCTCAAGCGGCGGTCTGGCACCCGCGCGGGAGCCCCGCTGCGGGCCTGCGACCCGTCCCGCCGACTCAGACGCGCCGGTACACAAACGCCGGGATCGGATAGGTTCGCATGTTCAGCACGGCCCCGAGGAGCTTGGCGGCGCCCCCCTCCAGGCGCCGCTTGGCCTGGAGCAGCGACTCGCGGGGGGTGTGCCCGTACCGCGCCACCAGCACCACCCCCCCCACCACCTCCGCCAGCACCTGGGCGTCCGGGTATTGATTCACCGCAGCCGTGTCCACCACCACCTGGT
Organism: uncultured Planctomycetaceae bacterium; assembly: GCA_964575155.1. GTDB lineage: Bacteria > Planctomycetota > Phycisphaerae > SM23-33 > SM23-33 > CAZNSB01. Next base: position 5,619 of record CAZNSB010000137.1, read on the forward strand.
CGTACCGCCCTTCCAGCTCGTCCAGGAGCCGGCGGGCCTTGTCGGCCTGGAGGACTTCCAGCAGCCTCTCGCGCTGTTTGCCGGCGGTGAGGATATCGAGCTGTCCCGGCCCGACGTGCTGGAGGGCACGTTCCAGGTCGCTCATGCCGGCCAGAACGTCGCTGACCCCCGGGCCGTCGGACACGTTCAGCCGCCTGTCCACGCCCGGCGTTCGGAGGTTGAAATCGACCAGGGCGACGCGGCCGCCCTCGGCCCGGCCTGCGCCGGCGACGGCGAGCCCGCAGGCCACCGCCGTTGCCCCCTCGCGGTGATTCGCCGAACACACCAGCACGGACTTCGGCGGGCCCGGGCGGGCGTAGAACACCGACGCCCACAGCCCTCGGAAGACAGACTCGGCCTTTCGGGCAAGCACCGCCGTGGCGGGCAGGCTCTCGCTCACGCTGCACCTCACTTGGTGCGGATGATTCGGCGCCGGTACCTGGGGATCGAAGCCAACACGTCCACACCGACATGGCGCTCGACGTCGTCCATGCCCTTGAGGGAGTGGTCGTAGTGGTCGGCGAGGAAGGCGTAGATCAGCGACAGGATCACCCCCGCGACCGCCCCGACCAGGATGTTCAGCCAGAGGATCGGGCGGTGCGGGCGGGCCCGGTCCGGACGCGAGGGCCGGTCCACCACCCGCACCTCCACCGGCAACGCCGCCAACGCCCCGGCGCTCTGGGCGGCGATGGCCTCGGCCTGACGCTGGTTGAAGATCTTCTGGGCGTTCTCGAACGTGTCCTTCAGCCGCTTGTACTGCGCCGCCTTGACCGCCAGCTCCACCACCCGCGACTTGTCCCTGGCCACCATGCGGTTGAACTCCTTCAGCCTGGCCTCCAGCGCCGCCCGCTCCTGCCGGATCATCGTGTCGATCTGCCCCTTCAGGTCGGCGGTGTTGGCCGCCAGTTCGCGCTGGGCGTGCTGAAACGTCTTGAACGCCGGCGTGTACTGCTGCTCGAGGTTGTGCAGCTTCAACCGCAGGTCGGTGATGGCGTCGAGCGTCTTGGCCAGTGCCGGGTTGGCCCGAAGCAGCTCCTGGGGCAACGCCGTCTGAAGTTTCCTGGCCAGTTCCGGACGCTGCTCCAGCAGCGCGCGGGTCACCGGCACCGTCTGGTTGCCGACGGCCACCGAGAACTGCTCGGCGAGGGTCTTGGCCAGCGAGCTCAGCTCCCCCAGCCTGGCCTCCACCCCGTTGACCTCGGCCTGGAAGCGCGTCGAGAGGCTCTGCGGGCCGACCTCGCCGATCCCCCCCAGCATGTTCTGCACCAGCAGCAGGTCGCCCTTCAGCTCGGTGGCGACGTAGTCCTCCAGCGCCTTCCGGGAGCCCTCCAGGTTCGCCTGGGCGACGACGGTGGCCCGGTCGGCGCTCTGCTTTGCGTGCGTCGCCTCGACGGCGGCGCGCCGGGCCTGGTAGGCCGAAAGCAGATACGTCGCGAACGCCTGGGCCCGTTTGGTGGCGAATTCCCGGGGGTCCTTTTCGCCGGCCCGGCGGGCGAGCTGGCGCTCCTCGGGCCAGTCCACCATGACGGTGAAGGTCTGGGTGAAGGTGGCGTCCGGCCCGCCGGGGGTCTCGAGCTTCACTCGTCCCCGGCAGCGGGCGACCTCGGCGGCGTGCTCGGCGGCGTACTTGAAGACGGCCTCCTCGGCGTACCACTGTCGCCCGTCCGGCCCGGCGGCGCCGTCGGGGGCGACATCGGCCATTCGCATCAGGGCCGAGGTGAGCACGAAGTCGCTGCGGACCCACTGGCGCTGGGTGGCGACGAACAGGCTGAGCCGGTCCCTCAACGACGCCGGCCCCTCCGCCGTCGCCACGGGGGTCACCGGCCTGGCCAGCAGCAGCGCCGAGGAGCGGTACTGCCACCGCGCCAGCAGCGAGGCCGCCGCCACGGCCCCCACCACCACCACCAGGATGACGAGGATCCCAGCCAGACGCGAGAACAGCACCCGCGTCAGCTCCCGAAGGGATCGGGTCGGATAGCCTTCTGCCATGTACCACCTCGTCCACCGGCCGGGATGCCGGCCGCTACGGGTTGGGCCCCAACCAGTCCACCGAATCGCCGACGGTGTACCCGGCGCTGCCGGTGAAACCGATGACGTTGCGGATGCTGCGAGCCCAGACCAGCTCGATGTAGTCGGCCCGTTTGGCGATCTCCGTGGTCGGGACGTAGACGATGTCCCCGTCCTCCAGCCAGATGTCGTACTTGTACCTGGACATGTCCGGCGTGGCCGGCCCCTCGGCGATGCGCTTGCGGTTTTCCAGGAGCTGGAAGACGTTCACGATGGCGGCCGACGGCCTGGGCAGGTGCCGCCGCCGGACCAGCATCACCTTGCTCAGCTCGGCGCGCCCGGGGATGTAGCTGCCCGCCTGCGCCAGCGCCTGGATCAGGGTCATTTCGTTGATCCCCGTCACCAGCCCGGTGCGGTTCAGCAGCACCCCGGGAATCCGCACCTCCCCCAGCACGTACACGCGGATGGCCGCCACGCTCTGGACGTTGACCGTCACCTCCAGCTCCTCCAGGCCGATGCTCAGGTAGGCGCTGTTGAGGTCCCTGTGGAGCTCCTCGACGGTCTTTCCGGCGGCCCGGATGCTGACGACGAAGGGCACCGAGATGGTCCCGTCCGGCGTCACCGGCACCAGCCGGCTCTGCCCGCGCGGGGCCGTGGTGATCGCCTTCTTCAGCTCGGTGATCTTGACGTTCGACTCCTTGAAGCTGACCGTGATGACCGGGGCCTTGATGTACTTCGAGTACAGCCTGACCAGCTCGTCCTTCAGCTCCGCGATGGTCTTGCGGATCACGGAGACGCGCCCCACCAGGTCCAGGTACAGGTGCCCGTCCGACTGCACCCGCTCCACCTGGTTCAGGTCGGGAACGAACGGAAAACGGATGTCGACCACGTCCTCGATCTTGATCCGGTACTGGTGGTTCTCCACCTGCCGGACGTGGTAGATCACCTCCAGCACGTCCCCCTCCCGGATGCGGTAGTCGCGCCGGACGACGTGGGCGACCGGCACCTCAGGCACCGGGTAGGACTCCCGGAGCATCTCCCGGGGAATCCCCGTCTCCACCGGCTTCGGGGCCGGCTCGCATCCGGGCCCGACCAGCCCCACGGCACAGGCCAGCCACAGTCCCAATCGTCGCTCCCCGCTCATCTCTCACCTCGCTGCCGTAACGTGCGCGTCGCCACAGACCCTTCGAACGCTCGGCAACTTCGCCAGCGCCTCGGCGTACGTCGCGTACGAGCCGACGCGAATCAGGCGCATGATCCTGCCGTCTCGCAGCTCAAGGTCCTCCCGCGGGGCCAATCCTGCGCCGCGCAGCGTCCTTTGCAGCTCCCTCGCCGCGGACCTCCTGGTGAGGGCCCCGGCCTGAATGGACCATCGCTCGGCCCGGACGCGATCCTTTGCCAGCCGGGCCAGCTTCGTGGCCCGGAACGTGTGCATCAGCCGATCAAACTGCGAGTCCGCTTCCTCCCACCGCCCCAGGCGCTGGAGCACGCAGCCCAGCCGGTACATGGCCTGATCGGCCGGCGGGGCGTCGGGGGAGGCAACCTTCAGGGCGGCCCGATAGCGTGCCTCGGCCTCTGCCATGTCCCCGCCGTCATAGGCGAGGCTGCCCAACCTGGCATGCGCCAGGGCCATGACGTCCTTTCGCCTGGTCACATTCAAGGCGGCCGCCAGATCGGCCTTGCCGAGCTGGTCCCTGTTGGCCCGGCACCGTGCCAACCCGCGGATGTAATAGGCCTCACCGGCCTCCTCGATGCGGGCGTGCATGTGCAGAAACCGGGTGGTGGCGCGGATGGCCTGTTGATCGTCGCCGCGCACGTATGCGTCGTGACCGGCTTGGAGGCACCTTCGCCCTTCCGGGGTCAAGGGGGCGCTGCACCCGGAGATGAGCACGGCGCAGCATGCTGTCAGCACAAGTACGCTTCCGGCGCGCATTCAAACACTCCGACATGCACTTCTGGACCCAGGCTGCACGGGAACGGGCGGCAGTCTACCAACTGGAGTCTTTTTCGTCCATAGCCACACAAGACTTAAGGGCTGAATCCATTGCGCGACCCGCTCCCTTCACCCCCCGCCGGCTCCCCGCGGCGCTTCACCGGGTGAGGCCGGGGCGGAGCATCCCGGCCGACCGCCGAAGGGCGGCCACCTCGCCCGGTTTGAGATACCGGAAATGCCCTATCTTCAGCCTCCGGTCCGTGATCGGGCCGATCGCCGAGCGGTGGAGGCGGCGGACGTTGTGGCCCAGCCTGGCCAGCATCCGCCGCACCTGCCGGTTCCGCCCCTCGGAGATGCGCAGTTGCAGGAGGCTCTCGCGGACCCCGCGGCGGAGGATCTTCACGGCCGCCGGGCCCGTCCGGCGATCGTCCAGGAAGACCCCCGCCTTCAGCTTGGCCACGTCCCCGCCGGTCACCCGCCCGGCGACCCGCACCACGTACGTCTTCACCACGCCGTGCCGAGGATGCGTCAACCGGTTCGTCAGCTCCCCGTCGTTGGTCAGGAGGATCAGCCCCGTGCTCTCTGCGTCCAGGCGCCCGACGCAGTGGACCCGCTCCCGCATCCGGCCGACCAAATCCACCGCCCGCGGGCGGGACCTGCCCGTCTCGTCGCGCCGGGTGCAGATCACGCCGCGAGGCTTGTTCAACAGGACGTAGACGGCGGGCTCCGGCCGCTTGCGCACCGCCTGGCCGTCAACGAGGATCTCGTCGGCGGCCTCGACGAAGCAGGGCAGCGTGGTCACGGTCCGCCCGTTGACGGCAATCCGCCCCTGCCGGACCATCTCCTCGATGGCCCGCCGGCTGGCGACGCCCGCCGCCGCAAGCGCCTTCTGGATTCTAATCTTGGCCATTTCCCGGCGGCCGCTCCGGCAGGGTGATCTCCAGGACGGTCATCTCGTCGGCGACGAGGAGGTCTCGCGGGGTGAGCCCGGCCGGCAGCAGCACCGTCTCCCCCGCCGCCACGGCCACGCCCCCAGCCGCATCGCCGCCGGTGATCTGGCCCGCCCCGGCGAGGACCATCCACGCGGCGCAGCTCCCGCCGGGCAGGCGCGCCCGCCCGGGAGCGGCGCGGCCGAGGCCTTGAGGATAACACACCGACCCATCGACGTGAGAGCGACCGTGCTGCCAGCCATGGCCGCGGACGTCGGCGTCGACACCGACGCAGGGCCTCCGGCATGGTCGTCTTCCGGCGAGTTGCTGGTGTATGTCGCCCAGAAGATGGAACAGGACCAGGTTGCAGCTCGTTGGCTGGTGCACCGCATTGGCGCGAGGTACTTCGGGGGCACGGGGCTCGGTGCGAAGCTGGAACGCGAGGCCGTGGAACGCAACCTGAAGGTAATCGCCCTCGGCATGCTGATGTACCTGAACGACTGGGACGAGACATTCCCGCACAGCGATGACGTTGACTACCTTCGCACCGCGATCAATACCTACATCAACAACCCGTCTGTGTTCATGCGACCGGGGACAGAGAACAGCGTGGTGGTCAGCTTCACGATTGATCCTGGGACGCGTTACGGGGAGGTTGAGGGTACCTCGACGACTCCGATGGCGACCATCGACTACAGCCCCGAGTTCTATGGCATCGCCT
>CAZNSB010000138.1:0-11183 GCA_964575155.1 uncultured Planctomycetaceae bacterium
AGGCGGATGCCCTTGGCCCTGCGAAGTTCCACGGCCTGGGCGAACTGCTCGGGCCCGCGGTCCTCCACGTCCGGGTGGGCTCCCATCAGCCGAAGGCAGATCAGCTCCGCGCCGAACTCGACGGCCTTCTTCGCCCACTCCCCGGGAGAGGACAGGACGCCGCCGTAGACGTCGCGAAGCTGCTGGGGCCAGGTTTCCTCGGCGCCGGCGTCCCAGACCTCCACGGCGATGGCGGGGCGGTGGCCCGTATCGCCCTCGAAGGAAAGGAAGGGCAGGGTGGCGGCGCCGCCGAGGGCGACGGTCGTAGTTCGCGTCCCGCCTTCCTCGGCAGTGGCCCCGATGACCACGGTGTTGACCTTGCTGGACCACTTTTCGGAGACGTCCGGAAGGCTGCTCATGGATTCGGCTCCTTCTGTTATGGCTTCCGGGCTCCTTCGCGCGCCCGGCGGGTGCACAGCCGGGCCAGCTCCGCGATGGCCGGACGCGACGACGTGCCGGCGGCGGCGTCGATGGGCTCGCCCCGGAGGCACCGCCGATGCAGGTCCTCGTCGAAGGGCACGCGGACGGCCGCGTCCGCCGGGGGCAGCTCGACGCCTTCGGGCAGGTCCTCCGGCGATCCGGGCCCGCCCAGCTTGTTGATCGCCAGCACCCGCCGACGGACCCGCATGGGCAGGGCGTCGGCCAACTGCCCGATGCGGGAGGCGCTGGTGAGCCCGATGGGGGTGGCCTCGGCGACCATCACCAGCATGTCCACGTCGCCCACCGTCAGCCGGGAAAGGTACTCCATCCCCGCCTCGCAGTCCACCACCACGGCGGCGTAGTTGTCGCGGAGGACCTGGAGGTACCGGCGAAGCAGGGCGTTGACGTAGCAGTAGCACTTTGGGCCTTCCGGGCGGCCCATGGTCAGCAGGTCGAAGCCGGCCTCTTCGGTCAGCAGCTCGGCCAGCCACTGGTCCATCAGCCGGTCCTTGGGGATTTCGGAGACCTCCTGGGCGGCCTGGCCCATGCGGTCGCGGAGGTCGGCGATGGTGTCGGCCTGTCGGGTCCCGAGGGTCAGGGCGAGGGTGGCGTTGGGGTCGGCGTCGACGGCCAGGACCGGCTTGACGCCGTCGCGGACCAGCTCCCGCAGGGCCATGGCGGCCAGGGTCGTCTTGCCCGACCCGCCTTTCCCGCTGAATGCGAAGATCGCACCCGCCATCTCAGGCCCTCTTCCCGGCGGCCAGTTCGGCCACCACGCTGGGGAACAGCTCGACGTTGGTGTGCGGGAAGAAACAGGCCGACACGAACTGGTCCATGAAGGTCGGGTCGGTGCTCAGCTCGAAATACGTCGTCCGGTCGGCGATCTCGAATATCTCGTCGTAGCACTCGCTGCACACGGCGGCCAGCTTCGCCCCGGCGATGGCGGCGTTCCCGACGAAGCGGAGGCGCTCGTGGGCCATGTCCGGGAGCATGCCGATGAAGACGGCGTTGGGGATGTTGAGGAAGTTCCCGAAGGCCCCGGCCACCATGATCTCGGCGATGTCGTCGAAGGTCATGTTCAGGGCGTTGAGGAGGACACTGGCGGCGGCGAAGATGGCGCCCTTGGCGCGGAGGATGTTGCTGATATCTCCCTGGGAGATGGTGAGGTCGGTCTTCTTGGCGGTCCAGGCGCCCGGCACGACCAGCCACTCCAGCTCCCCGTGCTCGGCGGGGCGGACCTTGGCGGAGGCCGCTTCCGGGTTCAGCCGGCCGGTCTTGTCGATCAGCCCGACGCGCAGCATCTCGGCGACCAGGTCGACGTACCCCGTGCCGCAGATCCCCGCCGGCGCCGCCGAACCCACCGTGGAGTAATTCAGCACGTGCTTGGCATCGAGCAGCCGAATGTGGTCGATCGCGCCGCGGGTGGCGCGCATGCCGCTTCGGCACTCGGCGCCCTCAAAGGCCGGACCCGCCGAAGCGCTGGCGCAGACCAGGAACTCCTTGTTCCCGATGACGATCTCGCCGTTGGTGCCGATGTCGATGAGCATCCGGACCTCGTCGCTGCGGGCCAGCCCGGTCGCGAAGATCCCGCTGACGATGTCGGCGCCGACGAACCCGGCGACGCAGGGCAGGCAGTACAGCAGCCCGCGCGGGTTGATCTTGAGCCCGACCTCGGCGGCCCGGAAAGGGGGAAGATGGTAGGCGGCGCCGGTGTAGGGCTCCCTGCGGACGTTCGCCGCCGGCAGCCCCAGCAGCAGATGCACCATGGTGGTGTTGCCGGCGGCGGAGATCAGCGAGATGTCCCCGGCGCCCAGCCGGTACCGGCTGTTCAATTCCTGGATGAGCTCGTTGAGGTCTCCGACGATGGCCTCGCGGAGGGCGCTCTCGTTGTCGGGGTTCTGGGAGGCGTGGATGATCCGGCGGATCACGTCGGCGCCGTAGGTCGCCTGGGAGTTGTACTTGGCCGCCCGCCCCAGCGTCTGCCCGTCGCGGAGGTCCACCAGGTTGCAGACCACGGTGGTGGTGCCCAGGTCGGCGGCGACGCAGAAGTTCCGGCGGGTCGCGTCGCCGGCCTCGACGTCGATGATCTCGGTCAGCGGCCCCCGGTGGGCGGTCACGGCGGTGACCTTCCAGTCGGCCTTGCGCAGGATGTGCGGAAGCCGGCGGGTGATCTTCAGCCCCATCTGGAACTGCCCGCCGCCCATCGCCTTGCCCAGGGCCTGCTCCAGCCGCTGGAGGTCCGAGACGTTGTTCTCCAAACTGGGCCGGGGCAATTGAAGATGGGTCTTTCGCACCAGCGGCGTCAGTCGCAGCCTCCGCCCGGCCAGCTTGCTCACGTCGGCCAGCGCCGGAACTTCCCCCTCCACGTACTCGGGAACCCCCATCAGCCGGGTCTCCGGCGGAACCTCCACCACCAGGTCCGACTCGACGCGCCCCTGGCAGGCCAGAATGTACCCCTGCTGAATCTCCTCCCGGGTGAAGAACTCGGTGGTCCCGCCGGAGGTCTGCCCCTCGCGGACGATGACCCGGCAGCGTCCGCAGACCCCGTCGCCCCCGCAGAGGCTGTTCACGAACACGCCGGCCTGGGCTGCGGCGGAGAGAATGGTCGTCCCGGCAGGCACCTTTACGCGGGTCCGATCCGGCTCAAACAAGACGGTGCACATTTTCGCCATAAGGGCCTCCCGATTTACGGCCCGCAGGCCGAGGTCCACAACGCTAGGCGATTTTCCAGTCGTTCTTCAGGTACGGGCCGATCCCGGAGGCCTCTTTCGGCCCGACCAGCACCTTCCAGCCGCTCTCTTCCGCCAGGGAGGCGGCGATGACGGCCACGTGCCCGGGGATCACCAGCTTGCGATGCTGAACCTTTTCCTCGATTCCGGCGGCCTTGAGGGCGGCCGTGATGGTCTCGGGGTTGAACTTGTCGGCGGCCCAGGCGGTCAGGACGCTGGTGCCCTCGGTGTCCACGGCGAGGATGCGAGAGGGGACGCGGGACGCCTCGACCTCGGCCTCGACGGAGTAGTAGCTCAAGGAGAAGTTGGTGGTCACCAGCACCGGGCTTTCGGCGGCGACCTCGCCGACCTCGTAGAGCTTCGGCTCGACCTGGACGGGCTTCTGGGGGTCGGTGTAGATGTTCTGGCGGGTGGTGAGGATCGGCAGGAGCAGGTACGGGTCCCAGGCGTCGGTGACCAGGACGGCGGCGTACTTGGCCACGTATGCGCAGGCGTCCAGAGCGGCGGCGGCCTTGTCCTCCCCGCAGGCCACTGCCAGCACCGGGCAGCCCAGCGGGCGGAACTTCTTGTTCAGGGCGGCGCGGCGGGTCCGGGTCAGGAAGGCCAGCCCCTCCGCGGGCGACACCTCGCCCGGGGAGATGAGCACGTCCTTGACGCCCTTTTCCGTGAGGGCGGCGACGGCGTCGGCGACGGCCTGGAGGTCGCCGGCGACGCACAGCGGGGCACCGGCCCGCTCGCCCAGCGGGGCCAGCTCCTCGGCGGAGGCCTCCCCCGTGCAAAACAGCACCGGGCGCGTACCCGACAGCGCGCCCATCGCCGCCGCCGAGAGAGAATCCACCTTCTCGCTCATCAGCACCATGGGAACCCCCAGCTCGCCGTGGATCATCTCCGCCGACGAGAGCATCGGCTCCGGCGAGCCGGTCTCGTTCACCAACGCAATCATGTCCGGATGAATGGTCTCGCCCACGCGGATGAACTGAAGCTCCTTGAAGGCCGAGCACGCCTGGCGAATGCCCGCCTCGCCAGCGGCGTCGGAGATCCTCAGCGCCACGGCCGTGGGATGATGGAACTTCTCGTCGTGCCGGAACAGGACGGTCTCCTGCCCGACCTCGATCGCGCCGGAGTCCGGGCCGATCTTCACCAGCCGCTGCGGCGGGGCCGAGGCCTCGCCCAGCGCGGCCCGGGCGTCGTCGGAGAGCCTGGGGCAGTCGCTCAGACCGGCCTGGCCGGCGGCGACCTTCATCGCGAAGGCCAGACACGTCGGAAGCCCGCACTCCTTGCAGTTGTCCTTGGGAAGCTGCTTGTAGATATCCAATCCCGTCAGCGCCATGGCGTCACTCCTGCTTCATCACGACAAGCTCGTCAGCCCTTCGGTTGGGCCACATCGGCGATCCTCCGTGGTCTGTGCCGCGCGTGTCCCTTCCCCTCCATCTTATAACACCATCGGGCGCCCGCCTGCAACAGGCTGCCGGCGGGAGCCGGGTCAGATCAGCGGGTCCATCTCCAGCGCCGGGTGGCCCACCTTGGCCATGTGCTCCAGAAGCTGCTCGGAGGTGGTGGCGATGGTCTCGTCGCCAATCTTGTCCACGAACCCTTCCAGCTTGAGTTCGGCCGCCCGCTTCTCAAGCCTCTCCCGCATGTACTCCTTGAGCTCCTTGGGCATCCACACCAGCCGGGGCAGCCCGCCCTCGGCGCTGACGAACTTCCGGCTGGCGAGGTACAACCGCCCGACGCCGAGGAACCCGGGGGTCTGGGCGCCCCCGCCGACGCTGCCGGCGAGGGTGGAGAACGCCATTCCGATGGGCGTGTCCCCGGGGTATTCCCGGTTGACCATCAAGAAGCCGTTGGCCTCGGGGACAATGGCCAGGATGGCCTCGAAGCACCCGCAGGAGGTCATGGGGTTTTGCATCAGGCTGTAGGCGCTGAACCGCTCGACGGTGCCGTTGGAGTGCTCGTACACGAACTTGTTGACGTTCTCCCACTCCCCGAGGACCGGATCGAGGCACTTGCCCTTCTGGACGGGCTGGTTGCAGCCGGTGGGGTTGATCTCGTAGGCGGCCTGCCCGTCGAGCCAGTTGTACGCCCCGCACAGTCCCAGCCGCTCCGGGGTGATGATGCACACGTGGTTGGGGGCGAAGGACTGGCAAAGCGTGCAGGAGTAGTAGGTGTCCACCGATTCGTCCGTCATTCCGGCGACCCGCTCGTCGCGTGCGTTGTAGATCGGGCGGGCGCGCTCGATGAGCGCCGCGACCTGGTCGGGCTCGGTCGTGACGGTCACCGCCACCTTGTCCACGATGTTCCCGTACTCGTCGTGGATCTTGGCATGGAGAATGGTGCCGACGTGCTTCAGGCGAAAGCCCGACTGGACCGCCTCCTTGCTGAAGCGGCACCAGATCTGATCGCGCTGGCCGGTATGCATGAAGCCCATGGCCTCGTTGCAGTACCGGTGCATCTGCCGCTCCAGAATGCCCTCGAAGTCGCTTTTCATTTTCCGCCCTGCCACGCGGACGAGCAGGCCGAGGGGCATCGCCCCGCCCACTTCGACGGTATCCACGTCGCTGCCGGTGACGGTGATTTCCCCGTCCGTGATCTCGTCGAGTTGGGAGGTTTCGAGGATTTCGACGGCCTGGGAATACTTCCCGCCGAACTGGACGTGCATTTCCTCCTTGCGGACGCGCTCGCCCTCGAACGCCGGAGAGTACGAGACGGGAATGTCCACCTCCTCGACCTTGACCTTCACCCCGCGGACCTGGATGCAGGTGGGGACGATCTGGTCGTCGTCCGTCTGCCGGACCAGCGCCTCGTAGGTCGTCACGCCCGTCGGGCGGACCTCCGGCGTCGACTCGTCATCGGAAATGACCGGGAAGCCCATGTCGATGGCCCCGGCGCCCACGGCGTACCAGTCGTCGGGGATGGGCCCGAAGGTGATCCCGAAGGCGAAGGTGCGGGCCCGGGTATAGTCCAGGCACTTCTTCCACTCGCCCTTCTTGTGCCCCCCGAACGTCAGGGCGGCCCGCATGGCCCAGTCGAGCACGTAAATGGCCGAGTGCGTGTCCCGCCCGACCGGCACGATGTACGTGTCCCATCCCAGCTCCACGCCTTCCTCGACGAGCTGGTCCTTCATGCTCCGCCCGTTCCGGCTGCACATCAGGAACGTCAGGATGGACCGCTTTTGCAGCTCGCGGACGATCTTGACGCCGATCTCGTTGCTCGGGGCCGGGCCCAGGATCGCCGCGAAGCCCGGCATCCGCCCGTCCACCAACTGGATGCCCAGCTCGCGCTGGATCGTGTCGGAGATGAACCCCGTGCACCCGGCCTCGATGGGCTCGCCGTGGACGTAGCGGATCGCGCAGGTGCTCTCCAGCGCCAGCATCGCCGCGATGCCCGCGTCCAGCCCGTCGCCGAGGTACGGCAGCCACAGCTCCCGGGTCGGCTCGGCGGGCAGCAGCTCCCGGCAGTGCGCCAGCACCGGCTTCAGCTCCCCCAGCGTCTTGACCTCCAGCCCCATCAGCGCGTAGATCATCGGCAGGTAGAAGGCCGTCTCGGGAAACTCGACCTTCTGGCCCTCGCCCTTGGCCTGGATGGCCTCGGCGAGCTTCGATTCGGCCTCCTCGACGAACCCGCGTGCGCCGCGGATCGCCGCTACGATCACTTCTCGCGACATATGCCTGTCTCCTGTCTGGCTGCTTGGCCCAACGGCTGCGCATCTTCTTTTTCATCCGCCGACGTGCTCGGCGACTTCACGATCTGCGACAGCCGACGGGCGGTCTCGATCCGCCGGCAGACGGCGCAGACGTTCCTCAGCGTCAAGTGCTCCCCGACTCGCTCGCGGAGGAAATCAAGCTGCTTGACCGGCGCGAACCGCCGCCCGCAAACCTCGCATTCCGCCAGCGCCAACTCGGTCGCCCATGTCTCCATTCGCCGAATGGGGCCATCGTCGATGCTGCGAATGTGCCCCGTGGGGCACACCGCCACGCAGGCCCCGCAGCCGATGCACGCGTCGGCGGCGGCGTGGAAGGGCGAGCCGACCTGCCGCTCGACGCCGCGATGGGAAAAGCCGATGGCCGCGGCCCCCACCAGCCGATCGCACACCCGGACGCACAGCCCGCAGAGAATGCACCTGTTGCTCTCGTCCCGGGCGCCAAACCTGGGCCTGTCCACGCCCAGCTCGCGGGCCAGGGCCGCGATCTCCTCCGACTGCGGCGCCTGCGCCCAGAGCAACTCCAGGGCCATCTTCCGTGCCCGGATCACCGCCGGGGTGTCCGTCCGGATGCTCATGCCCTCCCGGACGGGAAGGTCGCACGACGTGGTCAGCCACGTCCGCTTCCCCCGCGTGACCTCCACGACGCACAGCCGGCAGGCCCCGTACGGCTCCAGCGCCGGGTGATAGCAGAGCGTGGGAATGGCGATGCCCATCTCCCGGGCGACCTCCAGCACCCAGCGGTCGCGCTCGACCTCGACCTCTCGGCCGTCAATGGTCGTCTTCACCATCCTGGCGGTCTTGGTTCCTGTCTGGGCCACTGTCACACCGTCGCAACGGCGTCGAACGGGCAGACCTCCCGGCAGACGCCGCACTGAATGCACTTGTCCTGATCGATCCTGGCGGGCCGCTTCTTCTTTCCATCCGAGATGGCCTGGGTGGGGCAGGCCTCCAGGCAGCGCCCGCACGCCTTGCACGCCTTCTCGTCGACGGCGAAAGTCGTCAGCGCCCGGCAGACGCCGGCGGGGCACTTCCGGTCCACCACGTGGGCGTCGTACTCGGCCCGGAAATACTTGAGCGTGCTGAGGGTGGGGTTGGGAGCGCTCTTGCCCAGCCCGCAGATGCTGTTGTCCCGGACGTACGTGCTGACCTCTTCGAGAAGCTGGACGTCCTGGGGGCTTCCCCGGCCGGCGGTGATGTTCTCGAGCAGCTCGTACATGCGCAAGACGCCTTCCCGGCAGGGGGTGCACTTGCCACAGGACTCCTTTCGGAGGAAGTCGGTGAAGTAGCGGGCGACCTCGACGACGCAGGTGCGGTCGTCCATGACGATCATGCCCCCCGAGCCCATCATGGAGCCCGCCTCGCTGAGCCGGTCGAAGTCCAGGGGCAGATCGAGAGGGCTTTCCGGCAGGCACCCCCCGGAGGGCCCGCCGGTCTGGACGGCCTTGAACTTCCGCCCGCCGGCGATGCCACCGGCGATATCGAAGATGATCTGCCGCAGGCTCATGCCCATCGGCACCTCGACCAGCCCGGTGTTCTTGACCTTCCCGACCACGGAGAAGACCTTGGTGCCCTTGGACGTCTCGCTGCCGATGCCGGCGAACCACTGGGGCCCCTGCTGGAGGATCACAGGGACGTTGGCCCAGGTCTCGACGTTGTTGAGGTTGGTGGGCCTGCCGAAGAGTCCCTTCTCAGAGGTGTGAATGTGCTTGGCCCGGGGCTCGCCGACCTGGCCCTCAATGGAGGCCATCAGGGCCGTGGATTCGCCGCAAACGAAGGCGCCGGCCCCCCGGCTGATGCGGACCTTGTAGTCAAAGCCCGTGCCGAGGATGTTCTCGCCCAGCAGGCGCATCTTCTCGGCCTGCTGGATGGCGATCCGCAGGTTGCGGACAGCCATCGGGTACTCCAGCCGGACGTAGATGTACCCGCGGTCCGACCCAATGGCGTACGCGCCGATGGCCATGCCCTCCAGGATGGCGTGGGGGTTGCCCTCCATGATGCTGCGGTCCATGAAGGCCCCCGGGTCGCCCTCGTCGCCGTTGCACAGGACGTACTTCGGATACCCGTGGGCCTCGCGGCAGGCGCGCCACTTCCGCGCCGTGGCGAACCCGCCGCCCCCGCGCCCGCGCAGCCCGGCCGATTCGACGGCGTCGATGACCTCCTCGGGGCGCATGGAGGTGAGGACCTTAGCCAGCGCCGAATACCCGCCGCTGGCCAGGTACTCCTCGATGTCGTGTGGGTCGATGAAGCCGCAGTTCCGAAGCGCGATCTTCACCTGCTTGCTGTAGTACGGCAGCTCCTCGAAGACGGGGACGTCGCCCAGCCCGTCCAGCTTGCCCGTCAGCTCCCGATCGACGTCGACCAAGAGCTTGTCCCGCCCCAGCCGCATCAGCGCCCAATCGCTGCGGTAGTTTCCCTCGGCCAGCGATCCGACCAGCTCGCGCGCCTTCTTGGGGGTGACGCGGTGGTAGAAGACGCGGGGCAGGCCAGGGGCCAGCACGTCCACCAGCGGCTCCATCTCGCAGAAGCCCACGCAGCCCGTGCCGCGGACCACGAAGTCCAGCTTGCGTTTCCGGACCTCCTGGCGGATGGCGTCGAGGACCTCATCGGCGCCGTTGGCCAACCCGCAGGTGCCGACGCCCACGCCGATCCGGAGCCTGTCGGAATAGAAGGCCGCCCGGGCGGCTGTCTGCCTGGCCTGGAGTTGTTCGACGGACGCAATCACGTTTCAAACTCCGCGTGCGACAGCGGGCAAAGGCGGGGCGCCGGCGCTTCCGCCGCACCGTCATCCCGGCATGTGTCTGCGGACTCACCCATCGCCAGCCGGGCCTTTCCTGTACCCCTTCAGGGCCGCCCGGACCTTCTCCGGGGTGAGCTTGCCGTAGTACTTGGAGCCTATGGTCATCACCGGCGCCAGGGCACAGGCGCCCAGGCACGCGACCGTCTCCAGCGTAAACATCTTGTCTGGGGTGGTCTGCCCCGGCTCAATGTCGAGCTCGCGATGCAGTTGCTCCCGGAGGTTCACCGAGCCGCGAAGGTGGCACGCCGTCCCGTCGCACAGCCGGATGAGGTGCCTGCCTCGCTCCTGAAGGCTGAAGGAGCTGTAGAACGTGGCGACCCGGTAGACGTGGCTGGCGGGCAGGGCCAGCCTTTGCGAGACCCGCTCCAGGGCCGGGGCCGGCAGGTAGTTGCAGGCCTCCTGCACGTCCTGGAGGATCATCACCAGCCAGGACTTGTCGCCCTCGTATTCGTCGATGATTCGGTCAACCCTGGTCAGGTCCATCCGGGTTCTCCGGAGTCGGTCTCTGTGCCCTTTCCGCAGGCATGGCGAGCCGCTGGAGGGCCTCGCGCCGCCGCTGGCGGAGGAAGTCGTCGGGCTCGACGAACTGAAGCGCCCCCGTGGGGCAGGCGGCCACACACGCCGGCAGGTCGCCCGCCTCGGTCCGCTCGAAGCACTGGTCGCACTTGACCATTGCTCTGCCGTCGCGCGACAGGTCGATCACCCCGAAGGGGCATACCAGCAGGCAGAACTTGCAGCCGATGCAGCGGTCGGGGTCGATGAGCACCGGGCCTTCGGGCGCCGGGCGGTGGATCGCCTCCGTGGGACAGATCATCATGCACGGGGCGTCCTCGCAGTGGCGGCATTGCAGGGGCATGCCGAACTCTCCGAGCGGCTCGACGTGGACGCGTGCCTGCGGCCGGGGCTCGGCGCCAAGGGCCTCGACGAGCGTTGCGGCGTCCGAGTGGGCCAGCGCGCAGGCGAGGGTGCAGGAGTGGCAGCCCAAGCAGCGGTCTTCTCGGACGACGATGATCTTGGCCATGAACAGACTCCTCGTCGAGCTCACTCGGCCGCCTTGACGGCCTCGGCCGTCTTCGGGGCATAGGGCACCTCGTACATCGGCCCGGGCAGGTGCAGGGCGGCCCGTTTGGCGTCGATGTGGTCGATCATCAGGTGGGCCGCCTTGACCGGATCGGCCTCGAAGGCGAACTTCCCGCCGAAGTAATCTTCCATCGTCCCACAGACGAACTTCATGACCTCCGGCGCGCCCTGGATGGGGAAGGGCTCGCCCATGACGGTGAAGACCCCGGAGGCGGCGACGTAGAAGCCGATGGAGACGGCCTTCTCGCTCATCCACTCGGGGGCGGCGCCGGCGGCGGGCAGGTCGGCGATGCTCTCCCCGAGCCCGCCCTCCTTGACCATGTTGGCCAGGACGACGAGGACGCGGCTGTTGTCCACGCAGCTTCCCAGGTGCAGGACGGGCGGGGCGCCGACGGCCCGGCAGACTTCCTGGAGG
>CAZNSB010000139.1:0-608 GCA_964575155.1 uncultured Planctomycetaceae bacterium
AGGTCGCCGTCCACGTGGAGCGGATGGGCTCCAACAAGCCCACGTTCTTCGAGATCTTCACGGCCATGGCGTTCCTTTACTTCGCCGACGAGAAGGTGGACGTGGCGGTGGTGGAGACGGGCCTGGGCGGGCGGCTGGACAGCACCAACGTCGTCAAGCCCCTCGTGGTGGGCCTGACCAGCATCAGCATGGACCACACCCACCAGCTCGGGGACACCGTCGAGGCCATCGCCGGGGAGAAGGCCGGCGTCCTCAAGCCGGGCGTCACCGCCGTCTCCGTCCCCCAGCATCCCGCCGCCAAGAGCGTCCTGCTGGCCGCCGCCAAGCGGACCCGGGCGCCCCTGCTGTTCACCGGCGAGAACATCGATTTCAGTTGCCGGTTCGAGTCGTCTCGGGAGTCCGGCCCGCAGGCGCGAATCTGCCTGACCACCCCGCGGAGCCAGTTCGAGCACCTGCCCGTCCCGCTGATGGGCGAGCACCAGGCCCTCAACTGCGGGCTGGCGCTGGCCCTGCTGGACCAGCTCAAGGCCAAGGGCGTCGCGGTGGACGACCGGGCGGCGGTGGAGGGGCTGTCGCGTGTCCGGCTGCCGGGGCGCATGGAGATGCTG
>CAZNSB010000139.1:618-11176 GCA_964575155.1 uncultured Planctomycetaceae bacterium
GCGGGCCATCGGGCAGTACATCCCCTACGCCTCGATGGTGGTGGTCTTCGGCTGCGCCGCCGACAAGGACATCGACGGGATGATCGAGCAGATCACCCGCGGCGCCGACAAGGTCATCTTCACCCGCTACGACTCCCCCCGCGCCGCCGACCCCGACGACCTGGCCGAGAAGTACGAGGAACGCTCCGGGCGGACCCCCCAGGTCGCCGGCGACCTCAAGGTCGCCCTCGGCATCGCCCGCAACGCCGTCAGCCGCGAAGACCTCATCTGCATCACCGGCAGCTTCTACCTCGTCGGCGAGGCCAAGAAGATGCTCGGGTCCTGACCCCGCGAAACAAACACCTCCGAGAACCTGTTCCCCCCACAGGTCCACCCGTGACAGGGCACTACTACGCCGTCACGATTGAATGTGTGAGTTCCTCGGACGGCCGTGAGCGCGACACGGAGACCTGCCTGCCTGCGGTAAGCAGGCAGGCGCCCCGGCTAATCTCTGATCGGCCCTTCGAGCCTCGCCAAGTGGCCTGGTGGTACTAATCAAGACCTCACCCCATAGCCACGCGGGCAACCCCTGCCACCCGACGCTAATCACTAATCAAGACCTGACCCCACAGGGGGGTCCTGGCTCTGCGAGCCGCGGAGGGCGCGGAGCTGGCGGCGGCGTTCGCGTCGGCGGCGGTAGCGCCGCACCGCCCACAGCATCAGCGGGTAGGAGATGCCCGCGCAGATCGCGCCGATGATGACCCCCCCGATCATCATCGGCACGAACACCCCCGCGCCGACGGCCAGCAGCTCCCGCAGCCGGTCGTACAAGGCGTAAAAGCTCAGCTCCCCCAAACTCTTCACCACGTCCAGGAGCCTCTGGTAGACCTCCGCGACCGGCGGGCCCGGCAGGAACAGCCTGCCCACCCAGTACGTCAGGGCGAAGATCGCCGGGATCGTCACCGGGTTCGTGATCCACGGGGGGACGACGGCGGCCGGGCGGTTCGCTCCCAGCAGCGTGGCGATCAACGCCGCCAGCAGCATCTGAAAACCGATGGTGGGCGTGAACGCCACGAACACGGCCACCGCCGTGCCCAGGGCGATGGCCTCCGGCGAGCCGTGAAGCGTCACGCTCGACCGCAGGGCCCTCCGCACCAGGCGTCTGATCGACCTCCGCATCGGCGCTGCTCCCAAACCCGGGGCCTCTCCGATCACGACCCGGACGCGCGGCGCAGCGGCCGGCGGCGGCGGCAGATGCCGGCCCCCGCGGCGCCCGCATTGGGCATATCGGCAATCGCCCCCGGCCGCAAGAATGATAATCGCCCCCGGGGCCTTTCCCCTCAAGTCGCAACCCGCCCCGTGCCGTTAACTATACTACTGCCGCAGGAAACCTTCGCCCGGGAAAGGAGCCGCACATGTCCGACACACTGGCAAGCCGCGTTCGGGCCGCCGCCGGCGCCGGGTGGGTCGCCGTGATCCTCTTCGCCGTGATCCTGACAGTGTCCTGGCTGGGGGCCCTGGCGCTCATGCACGCCCGCCCGGAATGGGTGCTGAAGCTGCTCGGCGGGGGCATGGCCCTCAACTGGGACCGCCTCCAGACGATGTACCTCTGGGCCTTCGCCGCCTTGAAGATGGCGCTGTGGGCCATGCTGATCGGGGTGATCTGGCTCTCGCTGTGGGCCTGCAGGCTCAAGCGGCTGGAAGAACCCAAGGCCGCATAGGCGATCCGCCGGGGCTGCGCCCCGGCGGTCGGTAGGCCGGGGCATCGCCCCGGCGCCGGGGCCGTTCTCATTCGTGCCTGAGGGCACGGAAGACCTCTTCGTGCATCGCGCCGGGCGCCTGCCGGCTGCGCTGACCAGACCTCCGCCCCCGTTCGCTGCCTCCAAACAAGGGATGCGTCCTCCCCCCGCCGGCAGTGGGCGGACTGACGGCACTACACATAGGGTAGAAGCAGGCCCCGCAGGGGCCCGGGCGAGGCCGGCAGGGCCGGCGAGACCTCCTGGATGGATATAATGGACAGGCAATCAAAGACTTACAGAAACGCATCCCCCGGCGGGGGCATTGCTAAAGGCCCAGGAGAACAACTAATTTTAAACAAAGGACTTACAGGAATTCCGGGGCGAGGGAATTTAGTATTCCCCGCGCCCGCGGGACCGCGTAATTCTTTGTTGCGAAAACCCTTACGTCCCAACGGAGGGCGCGCGAATACTAAAGGCGCTTTAGTAATCCCCCCGGCGGGCATGCGGGAAAGGAGAACGCACCCATGGCAAACCGCAAGCACAAGCCTTATGACGACGACACCCTCGTCGTGGCGATCGCCTCGGGGAACAAGACCCACGCCCAGATCGCCGAGGAGTTCGGGCTGAGTCAGTCGATGGTGCACTTCATCGTGACCGGGAGGCACCGTCCGGAGCTGCAGCGGCTGATCGCGGCGGCCAGCGCCTCCCAGCGCGACCGGGCCCAGCGGCTGGCGGGGCACGTGGCGGCGGGGGCAATGGCCCGCCTGGCCAAGCTGATCGACAACGACAGCGAGGCATCGCCGGAGGTCCAGCGGAAGGCGGCGGTGGACATCCTCCGTTACGCCATCGGCCGGCCGGCGGGGCGTCCGGCAGCCTCTGCGGCGTCGTCGATGCAGCAGTTCGACCTGCAAGGGGAGATCGACGCCATCATCCAGGCACTCGGACCCAACGCGTCGGTCCGCCGCCCACGCCCCAGGCCCGAGCGCCGACCGGCCGAGCCCCATCCCGCCGCGGACGCCGCGGAATATGGCAGTTCACGATAAGGCCCGGACTCTGGTGCCACGGCTGCGTTGCGTGCAGCCGTGCGGGCCCCCAGGGAGGCACGGCTGCAAAAGGCGCAGCCGCCTGCCTGCTTGCCGCAGGCAGGCAGGAGCAGGCAGGCAAGTGGCACCCCCAGAATTCAATCTTGACGGAATACTGGTAGTCCTTCACAGCCGATGCTGTGGGTGCCATGGCGGCCGCTTTTCTGCCGCCATGATGGGTCGCATGGCGGCAAACGACGGCCGCCATGCCACCCGCCTCTTCGGCGCCGGCGGAGGGCGGCAAGGGCGGCCAGGGGCAGCAGGGCGAGGGCGGCCGGCTCGGGCGCTTGGGCGCCGGCCCCGGCGGTGTAGCCGAAGCGGTTGGCCAGGACGGACAGGTCGAGGACGTCCACGGCGGCGTCGCCGTTGAAGTCGCCGTCGGCCCAGGAAGGATCGGAGATGCCCAGGTGATTGGCCAGGACGGTCAGGTCGAGGACGTCCACGTCGCCGTCCCTGTCGGCGTCGCCGCCCTGGAGGACGTCCAGGTACGGGACGGTGGCGTCGAAGCGGACGTCCGCGGCGGTGTAGGTGTTCAGCGTCTCGGCGGCGCCGTCCCACTGCACCCACCCGCCGGGGTTCTGCGACCGCTCATACACGTGCGTCACCCACCCGTGATCCGTCGAGCCGTAGTCCACGTCAATCGCGCTTCCCTGGGCGCCTTCCGTCTCGATGTCCCCGCCCAGCCAGAGCCCGACCGCCTCGATGGTCACGTCGCCGCAGGCGTCTTCTCGGCCCTGGTAGGAGGTGCGGACGCCGCCGGCGAGGTAGACGCTGGAGGCGTCGCCCCCGAGGGGGGCGTGGTCGGGGTCGTCGGGGTCGTGCTTCGTGTGATCGTAGATGGCGTCTGGGATTCCGGCGGCCTCGAGGGTCACGCTGCCCGCCCCGGAGCGCAACTGGAGGTCGGGGACGCCCTCAGCGGTGGCCTTGACGCTCAGGGCGCCGGCGCCCGCGCCCTCGATCCGAATGTCCCGCGCGCGGATCCGGACCTCGCCGGCCGGTGCCCTGCCGGCGGGGGACGTGCTGTCGTTGGAGACGTCGATCCACCCGGCGACGGCGGCGGCGCCGGTGACGTCGACGTCCACCACGCCGTCGTTGGGCTGGTCGTTTCGATCGACGCATGCCCTTGCGTCGATGTTTCCGGAGACGGCGAGCGAGCCCGCCCGGACCGCGACCCCCCCGGCGGCGCCGTAGCTCGACCCGTCGGCGTAGGCGCTGAGGAGGATG
This sequence comes from uncultured Planctomycetaceae bacterium, assembly GCA_964575155.1. GTDB lineage: Bacteria > Planctomycetota > Phycisphaerae > SM23-33 > SM23-33 > CAZNSB01. Next base: position 4,643 of record CAZNSB010000139.1, read on the forward strand.
TCCCCGCCGACGGAGACGTTCCCGGCGCGGCGGGCGCCGTCGTGGACGCTGACGCTCCCGGCGTTGACCTTCCCGGCGCTGTCCCAGTTCCCCCGGCAGTCGATCCCCCCGGCCAGGGCCACGTCCCCGCCCGTCCGCAGCTCGACGCTCCCCCCGCCGCGCTGCCGGTAGGCGTCGGCGCGGATGCTGAACCCCCCCGCGTCGCAGCCGATGGCGACCCCGGCCGCGGCGATGGTCACGTCGCCGCCGGCGCCGCGGTAGGCCTCGGAGCGGGTGTTGACGTGTCCGGCGAGCCGGAAGCTTCCGGGCGCCTGGACGTAAAGGTCCCCGGCGTCGAGCCCGGCGGCGCCCCCGGTCTGGGAGGTGACCAGGCGGTTGGCCTCGACGCCGCCGGCGGTGGCGATGAGGTCGAGTCGCCCCCCGCCGCGGTCCCCGCCGGTGCAGATCGTCCCGTCTGCCCCCCCGCCGGGGGTGTTGGTCAGGGCGGCGACCCGCAGCATGACCGAGTTCATGTACTCGTCGTCATACGCCCATGCCGTCACGTTGTACCCGTGCAGGTCGAGCCCGTGCCCGAGGGTCGAGAAGTCGTAGACCCACGGCGCGTCCCGGCGCCCGGCGCCCCAGGGGGAGATGGTGACGCCGTCGATGGTCCAGTCGCCGCCGTCGGCGATGAGGTCGCCGTTGAGCTGGAGCGTGTCGGCCGCGGACGCACCGGCCATCAGTCCCGCCGCCGCCACGAAGGCACACAGCCGGGAGCTGCCTGCTGTGATGCCGCCCCGACCCGACACTGTGACGTTCCCTCACCCCCGCCCCCGTCCCATGACGGCCGCCGGCGGCGGCCGGTTACTTGCTCTGCCTGGCGATGTAGTCCTGGGTCTTCTTCAACTCGCGCCGGAACTTGGGCATGGGCATCCACTCGACGTGCCCGTCGGCGAAGAGGACGTTGCTGCCCTTGCCCCGGTTGATCTCCGGGCGCTCGTAGGCCAGCACCATGTTCGGCGGGAGGGCGACCTGCGGGGCCAGGTACACGTAGTCGAAGGGCCCGATGGGCTTCCCGCCGGAGTCCAGGCGGGGCCTTCGCCCGCTCTGCGGGCTGAAGAGGACGTTGGCCGGCAGGATGTTCTTCTCCACGAGCTTGAGCAGATCGGGGGGGTACTGCCGGTGTTGGGCGTGGTACATCTCGCAGGCCACCGCGATCTGCCTGAGGTGCGTCATCGTGACCGCCCGCTGTGCCTGGACGCGGGCCTGCCCCAGCGCCGGCAGGAGCATGCCCACCGACATCGCCTGGAGGGGCGAGAGGCTGGAAAGCCATCCCCCTCCCGGCAGCGAGCCGTAGGACTCAAACGTGATGCCCCTCGCGTCGGACGTCATCACGGCAATGTCGGGGCGGATGTACCTCTCCAGCCTGGGCAGGGCAGGGAGCATCTCGGGGGCGAACGCCGGCCCCAGCTCGCCGGTCAGGGCGTTGGCGCCGAGCGTCCAACCCACCAGCCCCAGACCGTACAGCCGGCGGATCAGCCGGGGGCTGTTCACGTACAGAAGCGCCGAGGGCGCCGCGGCGACTCGCTTCCGCAGGGCGGCGAAGTCGGCGTCGCCCGCCAGGGGCTTCCGGGCGGTTCCCGATGCCGCCGCCACCACCACCTGGGGGAAGGCGGCGAGGTAGAGTCGGCCCTTGTGGACGGCCCAGGCCGGCGCGACCGGCAGGAGCGCCCTCCTCCCGATCGCGGCGACGTAGTGGACCTCCACCGCGCCGGACTTGAAGGAGCGGATGGTGAAGCCCCTTCCCCGGCGGCCCCCGGCCGGGGACCGGCCCATCATCCCCTTGGCGACCTCCTCGATCTTCCTCAAGGCGTCCTGGAGCTTTGCGGCGTCCTTGACGGTGACCGAGAGCACCGTCCCGGTGAGGAACCCGCCCAGCGACTCGGCGCTGTACAGCGTCCACTGATCGCCCAGGTTCGCCAGGAGGTCCTTCTCGATGTTCAGTGCGAACTGCTTGCCGGCCCCGGCCAGGGCGGCGTCGATCCTCGCGACCGACTCGGGCTCAAAACCGGCGACGACGCTGTTGAACTCGCCCACCAGCTTGCCGACGTCCAGGCGGGCCGACGCCACCACGTCGGCGTCGGCGGGCACGCCGGCCAGGGCCTCCGGCGCCAGCGGCGCCCCCGACAGCGGCATCAGGAGCCCGCGGTGGGGGGCGGGGGAGAAGATGCGGCTCTTCTCGTGGATGCCGCGGTCCAGGATATTGGCGGCGCCGGCGAGGGCGGTGACGCGGTCCACGCCGAGGGCCTTGACGGCGCGTCGGAAGTCGCTGGGGGCGGCGGGCGCGGTGGCGGCCGGGGGGCGGGGCATGAGCTTGTCCATCACCTCGCACGCGCGGGCGACGTTGAAGTACCACGCCATCTGGACGGACTCGCCGCAGACGGCCTTCATGGCGGCGGCGAATGGCCCGCTGGCCGCCAGCGACTTGGCCTTGCCCCCGGCCAGGGACGTGATCGTCTCGGGGGCCTTCTCCCCCAGCGACATGAAGAAGATATCCCCGGCGAACCCCAACCCGCAGGGCCCGGCGGGCGTATCAAAACGGTGATAGGAGACGTCCCCCACCGCGGCCTGAGTGATCTTCAGCTCCTTCCCGGCGACCGCCAGAAGCCCCTGAAGCTCTCCCTCGAACGCCGCCTTGTCCTTGCCCAGCGCGATCAGGACGGCGCCCGCCGGCCTGGGCTCGCCCCGGCGCCGACCTTCACGCATCGGCGGCGCCGAGATGTCGAACAGCGCCACCGCGCAGGGATGCTGCCAGGCGATCTTCCCCATCGCCCACAGGTGGTTGAACGTCGCCAGGCCGTCCTTCTCCTCCGCCAACTGCCGGCTGACGGCCGTGTGAACCGCCCCCAGCACGCCCCGCACGTCCGGGTCCGCGATCAACTGCCCGAACAGCGACCCGTCCAGCGTCAGGCTTCGCCCCGCCCAACCCACGTACACCAGCGTCTGGGCGGGGACCTTGTCGGCCAGGGGCACCCCCGACCACGCCGGACCCGCCGCACACGCCGACGCCCACAGCGCCAACACCGCCATCTGCCTCTTTTTCATTCCCGCGTCCTCCCGTGTGGTGCTCCCGGCCGCGCCCGCACGGACAGGGCCCGGCACCAGCCGCAATGGAAAATACTGTTTCGTCTTCCCGCTACGGCCGATTATGGTAGCTGAAGGACCAGGACAATGGAAACCAAAAAGATAGCCCGGATCTCGGCGGCGCTGCTGGCGGTGCTGTCAGCCTGCGGGGCCGGGTGCGGGTACCGCCGCCCCGAGTCCGCTTCGGCGCAGATGGCCCTCCCCGCGGTGCGAACCCAGTGGCACTTCGGCGACATCCGCGGCGAGGAGCAGGCGACCGAGCATTACCGCATCTACACGACCACGCGGAACCGGATCCTGCTGGAGTACCTTCCCGGCTTCATGGAGTGCGCCCGGGAGCACTACCTCCTTCTGACGGGGCTGGGGGCGAGTGCCGAGGCCAAGCCGATGCCCGTGTACATGCTGGCCACACGCCAGCAGTGGGCCGTCATGACCAGGACCGTCACCCGCCCGCGCGAGAAGATCTTTCTCGCCATCGAGAACGGCGGGTACTGCTATCGCGGCAAGTGCGTGTTCTGGGACATGAGGCACACGGCGACGTTCTCCATCGCCTCCCATGAGGGCCTCCACCAGTTCTTCCATCACCGCCTCCGCCAGCACATCCCCGCCTGGGCCGAGGAGGGCCTCTGCGTCCTCGCCGAGGGCCTGACCGTCCAGGGCTCCCGCGTCCGCTTCCACCCGAAGCGGAATCCCGCCAGGTTGCTCGACCTCCGCAGGGCCATCGCCGGCGGGCGCTGGCTCGACCTGGTGGAGCTGCTGAGCACCGACGCCGGCGACCACATCACCGGGGCCCACGGCCGGGGACCCGAGTACTACGGGCACCTCTGGGCCCTGCTGGTGTTCATCCGCTCCCGCCCGGAATACCGCCAGGGGCTGGAACGGATGCTCCAGGACGCCGCCGCCGGCAGCCTGCGCGACGAGCTGGAGGTCCCGCCGATCATGGGCGCCGGAAGGAGCTACGCCCGCGCCATCGCCGTCCCCGCCTTCAAGCACTACATCGACGCGGACCTCGCCGGCTTCGAGAAGCGCTTCCGCAAGTTCGCCAGGGAGCTGGCGAAGATGGAGTGAGCCCCGTCGGCGAGTCCCCGCGCCTCCCTCACCGTGCGCGCCCAAGCCACCGCCCCAGCCACAGCAACGCCCACAGCCGGTGGCGATGGTCGGCCTTGGCCGCCACGTGCCGGGAGATCATCGCCTCCAGCGCCGCACGCGACATCCACCCGCGCCCGACCAGCGGGCCGGCCAGCAGCGTCTCGCGCAAGGTCGGCAGCAGCTCCTTTCGCAGCCAGCGGTCGACCGGCGCGCCGAAGCCCCGCTTCGGGCGGTTGAAGACCTCCCGCGGAAGCAGCTCGCCGAAGGCCTCGGCGAGGACGGCCTTCCGCCGGCGGCGGCGAAGCTTGCACGCCACCGGCAGCGACAGCCCCAGCGAGACCACCTCGTGATCGAGCATCGGCGAGCGCAGCTCCAGGGAGCTGGCCATCGAGGCGATGTCGGCCTTGACCAGCAGGTCGTCCGGGAGGTAGGTCAGCAGGTCGTTCTGCTGGGCGTAGGCGGGCTCGTTGTCGAAATCGCCCTGCTCGTAGAGCTGGCAGAACCACTCCGCCGGGGCCTCCAACTGCGCCGAGGCCGAGAAGTCCCCCTCCAGCAGGACCGCCAGCTCCGCCGGGGAAAACAGCCGGCGATACCGCAGGTACTGCCTCGCCGGCACCTCGTCGATGCCCGCGGCGAAGCGCACGAACCGCCGCAGGCGGCTGCGCTCGTCGTGCGGGGCGAACGGCTCGAGAAGAAACGCGCCCAGCTTGGTCGCCGCCCACCCCGTCGGGCCCATCGTCTGGGCAAGGTGCATCGCCCGGTAGCGGTCGTACCCCCCGAAGGCCTCATCGCCGCCGTCCCCGGTCAGCGCGACGGTGACGTGCTCTCGGGCGGCCCGGCAGATCAGGAACGTCGGCAGGGCCGAGGAGTCGGCAAAGGGCTCGTCGTACCGCCCGACCAGCTCGTCCAGCAGCTCGCCAGCGCCCGTCGGGGCGATGAGCAGCTCGCGGTGGTCGGTGCCGAGGTGGGCGGCGACGGCCGCCGCATCCGCCCGCTCGTCGAACCCCGCCTCGGCGAAGCCGGCGGTGAAGGTCTTGACGGCCCGCCCGTCGCCGGCGGCCCGGCACATCAGGGCGGCCACGATCGACGAGTCGATCCCCCCCGACAGCAGCACCCCCAGCGGGACGTCGGCGAGAAGGCGCTTCCGGACCGCCCGCTCCACGGCGGCGCGGACCTCCCTGACGGCCTGGGGGGGCGAAAGGTCGGCGCTCTCGGCGGGCAGATGCCAGTACCGCCTCGGCTCTCCCGCCCCCGCGGCGTCAACCTTCATGCAGTGGGCCGGCGGGAGCTTCACGACGCCCCCCCAGATGCTCCGCGGGGCCGGGACGTACCCGAACGTCAGGTAAAAGGCCACCGCCCGCGGGTCCGGCTCGGCGGCGACGCGCGGATGCCCCAGCAGGGCCCTGGCCTCGGAGGCGAAGACGATGCGGTCGGCCAGCGCCGCGTACCACAGCGGCTTCCGCCCCAGCCGGTCCCGGGCGCAGAACAGCTCCCCGCGCCCCGCGTCGTAGACGACGAAGGCGAACATCCCCTCCAGCCGGCGGAGCATGTCCTCGCCGCAGCGCCGCCACAGCTCCGGCAGCACCTCCGTGTCGCCGCGGGTGCCGAACCGGACGCCCTCCCGCCCGAGCTGCTCGCGCAGGACCTGGAAGTTGTAGATCTCGCCGTTGAAGGCGACCACGGCGGCGCCGTCGGCGGAGGCCATCGGCTGGCGCGACAGCTCCGGGTCGATCACCGCCGGCCGGCGGAACCCGATGGCGCAGCGCCCGTCCTCGCTGAGGAAGGTCGCCGCGTCGTCGCGCCCCCGGCGGGTCAGCAGGGCGGCCATGGCGTCGGCGGCGGCCTCGTCGGCTGCCCCCGCGGCCCCGAAGACGAACTCGCCCGCGAACCCGCACATGCAATGAATTGTATAGCGGCAGCGGGGACCGCGAAACGAACAGGATGGTGTCCCGACCCCCCGCTCCCGCGGGGGGCTACTGTCTGCGGACGCGGGACGTCAAGACGGCCATCCGGAAGAGCAATGGCGCCGCGACCGAATCGCTGACCGGTTCTCCCAAAGCACAATGGTCAGTAGCCCCCCGCGGGAGCGGGGGGTTCATGTATTGCCCCCCCGCGTCAATCAGCTATCATGCCGGTGACCCATTGCGGAGGCGCGACATGGACGAGCGAACGATCTCCTCTCTGGAGGACATCTGGCCGGAGCAGGCGGCGCTGAACGCCCGGGCCGGCTTCGACACCCAGGGGCTGGGCGCGGCCCTGTCCGCAGCGGCCGACAGCGGACAACTGCCCGACGCCGGCGGAATCCGCACGCAGGCCGGCAGG
>CAZNSB010000140.1:0-11161 GCA_964575155.1 uncultured Planctomycetaceae bacterium
CGGACCTTGCCGGGGGGCTTGAACCTGGCCAGGTCGAAGCGGATGGTCCCGCCCGTCCTGCCCTCGGGGGTCACCGTGGTCACGCCGGTGACCTTGCAGGTGTCCTGCTCTCCCAGCCGGACCGTCTCCAGACTCTCTCCCGCCGACAGCGACGACTGAAAGGCCATCAGGGCCGCTGCCGCTACTGCCGCCCACGTCTTCACTGACATCGCGACCTTCCTTTCCAAGAGTTGCTCGACGGGGATCGCCCCGCCGGTTGCAGGCTGTATGGTACGCTCAGACCGACCGACCTGCCTCTGCCGATCGTCGAGCCCCGTTGCCTGCGACGGACTTTGGCCCGATCCGTCAGGGCTGGGCGGGGCTACTTGCTCTTGTAGAACGTCGGGTTCTTGTAGAACGTCGGGTCCAGCCACTGGACGATCACGAAGTCCGGGTAGATCTTCTCCGCGCGGGCCAGCAGCCTCAGCTCCTTGGCGCCGGACAGGCCCCGGACGACCAGCCGGCGGGGCTTGTCGGGCGGCGCCATCCAGTGGGTCTGGGCCCGGAGCTGCCCGTCCACGTACAGTTCGAAGGCGATGCGGACGTTGGACGGGGTCGGTTGGCCGTAGTCGCCCCAGGCCCTGGTGCCGATGAACGGCGTCACTTTGAAGGCGTCGAAGCCCTTGCCCTGGAGGTTGTAAACGGCCTGGTGCGGGGCGTGCGCGGAAATGGCGGCCTGGGCGGGGATGCCCTTGCCTCTGGGCTTGCCCACGCTGGCCTTTCTGGCGCCGCTGCCGAACAACCCGCGCATCTGGGCGCTGTGCTTGAGCATGGCGCCGTTCATGGCGTCGTCCATGGGCACTGCCTGCCCCGCGGGCAGGGCCGGCTCCTTGTACGGCGCCATGACGTGCACGTTCAGGACGGCCTGCTGCTTGGCCGGCCCGCCGGCCTCCTGGACCGTCAGGGCCGCCTGGCGCAGGGCGTTGTCCTTGTCCGGCGGGGTCGCCGTGATCTTCACCAGGATCGGGCAATCGGCCGGCGCCTTACCCGAGGGCGTCTCGACCCGGACCCACGGCTCGGAGGCCGTCGCCTTCCAGGTGAGTGCCTGGCCCGAGGTGTTGTTGAACAGGACCTCCCGGGTGACCGACCCGCCCACGGTGACGCTGACGGGGACCTTGCCGCGGTCGGGATACACGGGCATCCGCTTGGTCCCGACGTCAAGGGGGATGTCCAGGACCTTGCTGACGCGGGCGGTGACTGCCACCCGGCGGGCCTGGCCGGTGGAAACGTCCGTGACGGTCAGCGTCGCCTTGGCGGTCCGGCCCGGCGCCAGGGCAGACCCGTCAATCGTCGCCACCAGCTCGGCCTGGCCGGTGAGGGCCCCCTCGGTCTTGCCCAGGTTCAGCCAGGGCTGGTCGGCCGAGGCCTTCCACCGGCGCGGCTGGCCGGTCCAGTTCCGCATCTTCGCGGCGACCCGGATCCTGGCCCTGGCCGGGACGTCGACCCGCAGGGCGGTCTTGTCCAGGTCGAGCCCCACGCGCCGGGCGACCTCGGCGGCGGCCTGGAACAGCGTCCGCGTCCGGTCCTGCCAGGTCGGGAAGTAACTGTCCAGTTGGCTGGCGTGTTGGATGGGGATGTACATGGTGGCGCGGGTGTGCTCGGTCAGCAGGGCCTCGTTCCTGGCGGCCAGGTCCGCCGGCACCAGCTTGCGGTCGGTGGCCTGCTCCAGGAGGGTCCGGGCCTCGGCGGCCAGGATTCCCTCCAGCAGGGCCTCGTACCGGCAACTGCTGTCGGCCCCGTTCTCCCCGGGCCAGAGCATCACGTGCAGGGACATGCCTGGCTGGAGGAACACCGCCCCGCCCTTGGTGCAGTCGTAGTAGGTCCCGGCCCAGTAGTCGGCGCCGACGCGCCCGAAGCCGACGTACCCGCCGGCGATGCTCCGGTCGGCCAGCAGGCGGAAGGAGAACGGCCGGCTGCTGCCCTTGGTGGCGTGGGTGTTCCCGCCCCCGCGCGGGTTCAGGGTGTTCAGGTTCGTGTCCCGCCAGCCGCGCTGGCTCCGCGGGACCAGGCTGTAGCGCCCGAAGATCGCCGTGGTGGCGCGGTAGAACCGCGGGTCCACCCGCAGCGCGTGTCCGCCGGCGCTCCAGTACACCGAGGGCACCAGCTCCTTCAGCAGCAGCCGCAGGTCGGGGGAGCCCTCCGTGTCCCAGGCGTAGCCCCAGTACATCACGTCGGCCCAGCCGCGGGCCTTCATGTGGCCCAGCAGCGAGGTGGCAAAGGCCGACCACATCGCCCGGCAGTGCCTGTACGGCGCCGCCGGCCAACTGACGTTCTGAAGGGCCGTCTTGCCGGTGCCCTCATCGATCAGCCCGACCTGCGGGGTGTTGGCAGGGTTGCCGTGCAGGACCAGGAACGTCACGGCCCGCGGCTTGCCGCAGTGCCTGGCGATCAGGTCGAGGTAGCGGTCCATCACCGCGTAGTCGAAGCCCAGTCCCGGCGCTCTTGCGCCGGGATCCCTGCGGCGGACCCACTTGACCATGGAGTCTTCCCGGTTGCCCAGCTCGGTGAAGGCCAGGATCGGGACGAACCACCAGTCGCAGCCGGCCCGGCCGAGCTGTCGGATGCTGGGCTCCAGCAGCCCCCAGTGCTCCTCCGACCACAAGGGCACGCCGTACTGCTTGGCCACGCCGTAGGGGGACTGCTCCATCCCGGCGACGGTCTGGAAGTCCCGCGGGCCCGGCGCCTGCCAGCCGACGACCTCCAGCTCCAGCGGCAGGATCCGCGGCTGGACGCCGTCGGCATGGACGGTGATCGTCGAGCGGTACTTGCCGGCGGCCGCGTCCGGCGGGACGCTCACGGCCAGCCAGACCGGCTGGCAGGAGTCCGCCGGCACCTGGGCGGGAGGGCCGGGCACGATGTGGTCGAAGAACTTGACCTGGTCCATCGCCTTGAGTTGCTCGGGGAGGGGCAGGCCCGCAGCGGCGCTGGGGGCGTGGCCCAGCATGGCCAGCTTCTCGCCGGCCGTGATCGCCCCGCTGCGGGTGAAGGTCCGGGTGGCGTCCAGGGTGACCAGGTCGTCCAGCGGGTGCCCCAGCAGGTAGCTGACCCGGACGGCGGAGGCGGGAATCGAACGCTTGCCGTCCTCGCCCGTCAGGGCCGACGCCGACGCCTTCAGCCCGGTCAGCGCATTGTTCGTTCCCACCATGACCAACCCCGAGCCGGTGGCGTTGCGGGGGGCCACGATGCGGACCACGCCGGGGGCGAAGCCCCGGGCCAGGAACTCGGTGGAATATGCGCGGTGGTTGACGTCCTCAGCCCAGACCTGCACCCCCGGCGGGCGCCGGAGGCTGGAACGCGCGGCCGGAGAGCGGCTCCGCAGCGCCATCCTTCTCAGGCCCACGTGGGCCCAGCCGTAGTTGCCCCGCAGCCCCCGCATCCACATCCAGCCCCGGCCGGCCTGCTCGACGCACACGGGGCTCAGCGGGCTGGCCACGATCTCCAGCGCCAGCAGGTTGGCGCCCTGCTTCAAGGCAGAGGCCGTCAAGGCAGAGGCCGGCAGGTTCACCTCCAACTGCCGGTCACGAAGCGACACCACTCGCTGCCATCGCCTGGGGGTCAGCAGGCACTTGGCGCGCGTGCCGAACCGGCGGAGGCCCGGCACGATGCGCCGGTTGCGCTGCCCGATGTCCCTGCCCTTGAGTTGCCTGCCACTTTCGTATGTGCCAGACAGCTCCGGAATGAACTTGTACTTGCTCACGGGGCGGCGGCGGGTGCGCTGCCGCTCGTCGGCCGCCTTCTCCCAAGGGAGGACCTCCTCCGCCGGCTTGGCATAGGCCTCCAGGGGATACGGCTCGGCGAGGGTCCCCGCCCCGATGGGCCCGGCGGGCAGGTGCGCCCGGGCGATCTCCCGGCCGTTCAGCAGCACGCGCAGCCCGCCGCGATAGGTGACCCGCAGCGTCATCTCCCCGTCGCCGGGCGGACCAGGCCGCTCGAAGAACGTGCGCAGACACATCCGACGCACGCCCAGGTAGCTCACGTCCGTCCAGCCGTATCCGCCTTTCTCTCCCACCAGTTGCGGACGGCGCATCCGGGGCCAGACCGAACCGTCAAAACCCGCCGTGAACCAGTTGCCCGGCGGGGGGGCGCCCGGGCGAACCGCGCGCGGTACCGGTCCACCCCCGCCCCGCTGGAATTGCTCGGGTAGAACGCCATGACCGCCACGTCGCGCCAGTCCCGCGTCTTCCAATCGATCCTCTTTTCCGCCAGCAGGACCTTGGTCACCCGCTGCAAGGCCTTCATGCCCTTCTGCCCGGCCAGCTCGTCGCCCCTGCTCTTCAGCAGGGCCGTGTCCACGCGGTCCGTGCCGAACTGGTAGTACGCCTGCACGTAGGCTGACTCGTCCAGGACGAGCTGCCCGGCCGGCGGCGCCGCCGACCCTGAGCAAGGCCAGGCCAATGCCTGAAACGCCCATGCCGCCACCATGACGCTTACCAGCCGCTCTGACAGCCTCTCGCCTCTCAAGCGTGGCATCTACAGTCCCTCTAATGGCGTATTGCTATGAGCCAGTGTACCCTGACACCCCGCGGATGGCGCGCAGGCGCTCGATGCAGTAGCGGTAATTCTCGAACGGGATTTCGGGCGGGACCATGTCGTCCACCGCGGGGATGAATCCCCCTTCGTGAATGAGCGGCAGCAGGCGGTCTATCTCCCGACGGATGGCGTCGCGCCCGCCGGCCAGGCAGGTGTGCCCCACCGGCCCGAAGTGGACCCAGAACTCCGGCGGGCGGTCCAGCTTCAGGAAGCCCTCGACAGACTCGCCCTCAGGCAGCCCCTCGTTCCGCCAGCGGTCCGCCGTGAGGGATTCATACGGGTCTATGACCATCAGCGGGAGCCTCTCGGCCGGCCGATAGCTCATAATGCGGCGAAAACACTCCCGGGCGTTCACGGACGGCCTCCTTCCGAGGCACGTCGGATTGTATTCGCCCCAAGCGCCGGCACAACCCGGTTCCCGCGCCTCTCCGGTGCGCATGGCCTGTCGGTTTGGGCTCACCCGGGATGGACTCTTCAGGTAGAATCCCCGCCTGCCGGCCGGCAGAGGCGGCGGGCTGTTGCCCAGGCAGTCGCCGCTCCGAGGAGACCCCATGTGGACGAATGCCGTAGTCTTCACGGGCGTTGACCAGGTCGAGATGCGGCGCATCGAGATGCCGACGCCCGGTGCGAACGAGGTCCAGGTCAGGACCGACTTCTCCACCATCAGCGCCGGCACCGAGGGCTGGTGCCTGAGGAACCTGTTCACCTGGGCGCCCACGCCCTACCCGGTCGTGCCCGGCTACCAGCGCGTCGGCACCGTCGTCGCCCTCGGGCCGGAGGTGAAGGACTGGAAGGTCGGAGACCGCGTGATGGCCACCCGCGGCTGCTGGAAGGGCACCCCGGTCAAGGCGTTCTGGGGCGCGCACGCGGCCGTGTGCAACACGCAGGCCGACGAGGTCTTCCGGATCCCGCCCGGCTGCGACGACGTTGACGCCTCGGCGGCGGTCACGGCCCAGGTTGGGTACAATGCCGGCTACCGCCCGGACATGCAGGCCGGTGACTGGTTCGCAGTCTATGGCGACGGCATCATCGGGCAGTTCGCCGCCCAGGCCGCCCGAAGCCGTCGGGCCCGGGCCGTCCTGGTCGGCCACCGGCCCGAGCGCCTTCAGGCCGCCGGCAAGGCAGGCATCGAGGCGGTCGTCAACGCCAGGACCGAGGACGTCATCGCCACCGTCCGCCGCGTCACCGGCCGCGAGACGGTAACGGCGGTCGTGGACACCGTGCAGACCCTCGAGGCCCAGAAGCAGTACGTCGATTTGCTGGAGGACTGGACCGGCCAGATCGTCTACAGCGGCTTCACGCCCGGCAACTGCTGGGCCGACATGGCCCTGCTTCAGCAGCGGCGTCTCACCTGCCACAACGTCGCCGGCTGGACGCGCCCGCGCATGGAGGCAACGCTGGCCCTGATGGCGGCCGGCAAACTGTCCATGCGCCCCCTGCTGACGCACCTCGTGCCGCCCGCGCGCGGGGCCGACATGTACCGCATGATCCGCCGGAAATCCAAACCGTTCGTCGCCATCACCATCGACTGGACCAAGGAGTAGGGCGTGAAAGTCCTGATCACCGGGGCATTCGGAATGATCGGCCGCGTGCTCATCGCGGAGCTGGAGCAGGCCGGCCACGAGCTGCGCCTGATGGACGTGAACGACCCGGACAAGGCCACCGTCTTCGTCCCCGGCCCGCCCGGGCGCCAACTCGCGCCGATCCAGACTCACTGGCCGGTCGTCAAGGGCAGCATCCTGGACGTCGCCGCCGTCGCCGAGGCCGAGGATGGCATGGACGCGGTGGTCCATCTGGCCGCCGCCGTCACCGGCCTGCCGGAGCACGGGCCGGAAACCATGCACACCAACTGCTGCGGCACGTACATCGTGCTGGACGAGTCCCGCAAGGCCGGCATCAAGCGCGTGCTGGCGGCTTCGAGCATCAACGCCTACGGCTGCTTCTACTGGCGGCTGAGCGGCAAGCCGCCGGTGTACAGGGAAATGCCGATTGACGAGAGCTACGAGGTGTGCTTCGAGGACCCCTACAGCCTGAGCAAGTACGTCAACGAGCTGACTTGCGCGGCCTTCACGCGGGCCTTCGGCGTCACGACCGCCGCCTTTCGGTTCGCCGGCGCACGCGACCATCGGCAGTACCTGAAGATGAAGGCAGACATGAGGCCGACGGCCGCCTGGTCCGACGACCTGTACCAATGGGTGCACGTGCAGGATGTGGCGAGCGGGCTGCGCCAGGCGCTGGAGCACCCCGCCCTGCCGCCCACCGGCGTGTACACGCTGGGGGCGCCCGACACGCGCTGCCCCGAGCCCACAATGGCGATCCTCGAGAGGTTCCGCCCGGATCTGGCCAGGACGGTGAGGGACCCCCAACCCGGCCGGTGGCCCCTGCTTTCCATCAAGACGGCCGCCGAGACCTTCGGCTACGACCCGAACTACAGGATGGTGGACGCCGGACCGCAGGTGGCCGGACGCCGGTAATCGCTGCGGTCGGCCGGGAGTGGCGGGTTCTGCCGCCAGGTTGCACCGACCCTTGCCGCCGGAACGGTGGTTGCAGTTACAGCAGCGCAGGAGAAAGAAAAGCGATGATCAGACGAGTCATCCTCATGTCAGCGGTCCTGCTGTCGACGGGGGCCGTCGGGCTGGGCGGGGCGGTCGTCAGCGAGCGGTTCGGGGGCCCGGCCGGATCGAGCGCCCACCCGGGCACACTGAAGGTCCCGGTGTCCGGTGAGGCAGCCCGGTGTGTGTTCGATCTGTCGGCCATCGCCAAGGGGGCCACCGTCTACCGGGCCAGGTTGTCCGCAGCCGGCGCCGGCCGGGGGCAGCCCCGCGAGCCGATCCGGATCGTCGCGGTGAAGCGGATTGAGGGCGGCAAGGTGGTTCCCGCCGGCGGGCCGCTCAAGCTCGAACCGCCGTACTTCCGTTCGTTCGATGCCACGGCGGCGGTGAAGGCGTGGGTCGCCGACCCGCAGGCCAACCTTGGCTTCGCCCTGCTCGCCAGCGGCGGGCTCGATGCGAAGGACTTCCACCTGGACGTCTGGTACGAAGGTCGCCCGGGGAAGCTCCCCCCCCAGGTGGAGGGTCTCGAGGCCGCCCACGCCAACGGGCAGACCTTCCTTCTCTGGAAGGAGCTGCCCGTGTTCCGCCCGCCGGCAGAGGAGGTCCTCTGGCTGGAGCAGTTCGCCTACCGCAAGCCCGCCCAGGCCGACGGCCCCGGCAGGAACGCCTGGGGGGGCCCGCGCGTCGGCGCGGTGACGCTGGAGACCCTGCGGAGCCTCGAAGGCTTTGCCGTCCGCACCCAGCCGGGGCCCGGGCAGCGCCTGGCCAACCAGAAGCGCGTCAAGAAGCTCCCGGACGTCCATTACCGCGTGTATCGCGCCAGGCAGCGGATCACCGCGCCCAACATCGGCTCGGCCGAGCTGGTCGGCACGGCCCGGCCGCTGAACGCCTACGACAACATGATGATCATGGGCGGGCACATTGCCTGCCGCGGCGAGTACTACGATCAGCGGGAGATCCCCGATTCGGTCTTCAAGACCTGGTGCCTCGCCGAAGGCCGGGCCGTGGCACCGGGCGAGGCCTTCTTCGTCTTCACGCTGCCGGAGGGCCAGTCGGGCAAGTACTTCTACGCCGTCACAGCCTGGCGCAACGGCGTGGAGAACGCCTCGGCGGTCTCGGACGCCAACAGCCTCGCCGAGCCGCTCGTGGAGAAGGCGACCACGCCCAAGCCGGTCCTCCAGCACATCCGCCCCGGCACGGTGCACGTCCGCCCAAGGGACAAGACCACGGAATACTGGTATGCCTTCTTCCTGGCCCCGCCTTTGGCGAACATCCCCATGCCGGCTCCGCGGCGAATCGTGGTGGAGGTCCCGGAGGCGTGGAAGGCCCCGGGCGCCCTGCGGATGATCACCACGCCCGGCGGGGCCTTCTGGGACCCCCGTGTCAGCTCCACAGACCAGGCGCTGCTGTTCATCCAGCAAGACGTCCCCTACGGCGGCGACCTGGGCTACAACGAGGGCCGAGGCACGCTGAAGGCCTTCCGCGGCTCGCAGGTCCGCTTCTATTCGGAGAAGTACCTTTTCACCGTCCTGGACTGGGCCCTGGCGAAGTGGAAGGCCGATCGCAGCCGGATACTCGGCGGCGCGTCGGCCCATTTCTCCGCCCGGCACCCGGAGTTCTTCGGCTCGCTCATGATGGGGCCGCCCTTCGCCAGCGGGTATTCCCTGGATTTCGACCAGAAGTGGAACCCGGCTAGTCGCTCCCTCGCCGGCCGTCTCGGGCCGCACGATCTCGTGAAGGCGCCTGACGGCGGGCCGGCCTGGGACATGTTCAACCTGTGCAAGTACCTCCGAAACAACCCCGGCAAGGATGTCCCCTTCATGGGGTGCATGTTCTCGCAACCCAAAGACGGCAATCACGGGGCGGAGTACGGCTGGCAGGACGATCCGAAGGGGCTGGCGGCGCTGCGGGATGCGCGCCAGCCGTACGCGGCCACTTGGGGCGGGGCCGGCTTGCCTCGCGAGGTCGCCGATGCCTACAAGCGGATGCGGTGGACCAAGACCCTGCCGGCCTTCTCCAACTGCTCGCTGGACAACAACCCGGGCACGGGCGACCCCGACGCCGGCGAGCCCTGGGGGCAGATCAACGCCTGGCTGCTGTGGGACGGCGAAGATTCGGTGGACCGGCCCGGCCGGTGGGAGATGACCGTCTACCTCGTTCCGAGCTGCCCGGATGAACGCTGCACCGTGGACGTCACCCCACGCCACTGTAAGGCGTTCAAGCCAAAGCCGGGCACGACGGTCCGATGGACCAACACGCCCGCCGGCGGCGGCAAGGCGACATGGGGCACGGTCAAGGTGGACAAGTACGGCCTGGTGACGCTGAAGCAGACCGCCGTCACCAAAGGCAAGAACCGCATCGTCATCGAAGCAGGGAACTGAAAGCGGAAGAAGCGAAACACCAGCCGCGAACGCCAGCGAGCAGACGCCAACTCCAAGGAAAGATCGAAATGAGACTGAAAACGAGCGTGGTGGTCGCCGGCGCCCTGGCGGCGCTGCTCGTGTCGCCGGCGGTGGCCGCAGCCGCCCAGGTCAAGGACGTCAAGGCCGTTCACCGGGCCGGGCAGACCTTCATCACCTTCGCCGAGCCGGGCGACCCGCCGGCCGACAAGATGACCTGGGGACAGGTCCGCAAGGCGCTGGCGGGGTCCAAGGACGCCTTCCGCCTCTACGCCCATGACAAGCCCATCACCGCCGCCAACCTCGGCAAGGCCCGCCTCATCGACGAGGTCAAACGGTTCAGCGGGTGGAACCTCAACGGGCGGAACGTCGAGTACCTCATCGCCCAGGCGATGATCCAGCCGGACGAGATCGGCGAACTGACCAAGAACTACAACGGGTTCATCCGCACCTGGCACATGGACCATCCGCGGATGGACCGCTACCCGCTGGATCGGTTCGTCATCCCTACCTCGCCGGCAGGCGGGGATGAAAAGGCCGGGCCGCTGAAACCGGGCACGGGCCTGTTCGTCGCGCACGCGACAAAGGCGGGCAAGCGGTACTACGCCGTGGTGGCGGTTACGGACGGCCAGGCCGGCGCCCCCGCTGGCGTCGGCCCGGTGGCCGAGAAGCCCGGGCCCGGCGAGCCGGTCCGCCAGCGCAAGGGCCCGTGGGGGCCTTACTTCGACTACCCCGGCGACCGATGGGTGTACGTCCAGTGGACCGGCGCCCCGACGACGCCCCGCCCGATGTACTTCAACTGGTCGGTCCTGGTTCCCCCGGCCGTTGAGGGCAAGGCGTCGGTGGAGTTGTACTTCCACGACGGCAACTACTCGTACGCCAAGCCGAACCGCAAACTCCTCGCCGGCAGCATCCAGATCGCCACGCACGACTGGCCGGCGTCGGGGTGGTACGGGTACAACGACGCCTTGATGAACGGCAAGCCGGCGGCAGGCGGCACGGTCAGCAACCACACACAGAAGCGGATCGTCGCCTTCCTGGAATGGGCCAAGGGCAAGTTCCCGATCGACCCGGCCCGGATCGTTCCGGTCGGCGCCGACGGGGCCGCCATGCTGGCGGTGAATTATCCCGACGCGTTCGCTTACGTGGTGATCACGGGCTTTGACCGTTCCGGCGTCCTGGAGCCCAAGGCCGCCAAGAAGTTCGAAGCCGCCTGGGGCCCCAGGAGCGCCGACATCAAGGACGAGAAGGGCCGAGCCGACTGGTCCTGGGCAGACCTGGACGCCGCCGTCCTGACCAGGCCGGGCAAGGACCTGCCCGTGTTCATCTGCCGGGGCGCCAGTTGGGGACGCGTCAAGGGCTACGCCAGGGGCCGGGGACGGTTCTACGACGCGATGCACAAGACCGGGCAGCCCCTGTTCGCCCACTGGGCCTGGGGCGGCACGCTGTACCCGCCGGACAAGTACACCGGCCTGTGGCGCGGCGTTGACATCCGTAGCGACACCCCCGTGCCCGCCATCGCCAACTCCACCCTCGACAAGGAGGGCGAAGGCCACGGCAACACGAACATGGCCTACGGGTGGAAGGACGTGATCGACGCGCCCGAGAAGTTCGAGATCACGATCACCGGTAGGGAAAGCG
>CAZNSB010000141.1:0-11126 GCA_964575155.1 uncultured Planctomycetaceae bacterium
GTTCCCACATCGAGCGACACGGGTTGCGAGCAACCAGTGCCACCCGAGAGATCGGATTCCAAAACAGCTTGTTAGCGGCCCGGCCAGCGGACGTCGCGGAGACGCATCTCCACGCTGACGCGGTTGCGGAAGCGGTTCAGCACCGGCTCGCCGGCAATGTCGATCGCCCCCACGCCCGCCAGCTCGTCGGCCAGCTCGCCCATGCCGAAACCCACGCAGCGCATCCGCCGGCCGGGCAAGAACGCCCCCGACGGGCCGACATCCGACCCCACGATGAAACCCCCCGTCGCCCCGTCCCGCCCCATCCGCTGCGGCGGAGACAGGACCCGGACGGCGCGAACCGCCACCACCGGGTGCGGGTTGCCCCGCCCGAAGGGGGCCAGCTTCTCCAGGTGGCCGACCGCCGCCGCGTCCAGCTCCGGGAGGGAGGCCTCGGCATCGACGCGCAGGGTGGCCGTCAGCAGCTCCGGGGAGAGGTGCTCGGCCGCGTAGCGGGTGAAGGCCGCCGCGAAGGCCTCCACCCGCCCCGCCGACAGCCGCACACCCCCCGCCATCGAGTGCCCGCCGAAGCTCCGCAGGTGGTCGGCGCAGGCCGCCAGGGCGTCGCGCATGTGGAAGCCCTCGATGCTCCGCGCCGAGCCTTGCCCGTCGTCCCCGTCGAGGGCGATGAGCACGGCCGGGCGGGCGAACCGGTCCACCAGCCGAGACGCCACGATCCCGACGACGCCCCCGTGCCAGCCCTGCCCGGCGAGCACGATGGCGTGATCGGCGGGGGCGGGCAGGTCGCCGGAGTCGATCCTGGCGACGGCCTGCTTGAGGATTTCCCGCTCGACGCGCTGCCGCCGGGTGTTCTGCTGTTCGAGGTAGTGGGCGATCTCGGCGCACCGTGCCCGCTCGGGGCGGGCGAGGAGCTCAACGGCGAGGCGTGCGTGGCCCATCCGGCCGGCGGCGTTGAGGCGGGGCGCCAGCCGGAAACCCACGTCGTAGGAATCGAGCTTCGCACCGGCCAGCCCCGCCGACTTGACCAGCGCCCGGATGCCCGCGTGGTCGACCGCCGCCAGCCCCTTCAGGCCGTAGGCCGCCAGCACGCGGTTCTCCCCCAGCAGCGGCACCACGTCGGCGATGACGCCCAGCGCCGCCAGCGAGGTCGCCTCCAGGAGGAACCGGCGCATGGGCTCGTTGACCCGGCCGGGGGCCACCGGGCCGGCGCCCAGCCCGGACACCCGCCGCGCCACCTGCCAGGCCAGCTTGAACGCCACCCCCGCCCCCGACAGGTCCGGGTTCGGGTACTTCCCGCCGCCCAGAGCGGGGTGCACCACCGCCACGGCCGCCGGCAGGGACTCGCCGGGGGCGTGGTGGTCGGTGACGATCACGTCCATGCCGAGCTCGCCCGCCCGCCGGAGGGGCTCGACGGCGGCGACGCCGCAGTCCACCGTCACCAGCAGCTTCGTCCCCTGGGCGGCGATGGCCTCGACGGCCTCGACGTTCACCCCGTAGCCCTCCTCGATGCGGTGGGGGACGTAATACTCCACGTCCGCCCCCGCCAAGGCCAGGCAGCGGCAGAGGATCGCCACCGCCGTCATGCCGTCCACGTCGTAGTCGCCGTAGATGCAGACCTTCTCCCCCTTCCGCAGCGCCCCGCAGATCCGCTCGGCCGCCGCGTCCACGCCCCCCAGCAGCTCCGGCGGGTGAAGGTCCGTCAGCTTGGGCGAAAGGAACCGGCGAGCCTCCCCGGCGTCGTCCAGCCCCCGGTTGTGCAGAACCTGGGCGATCAGCGGCGTGACCTTCAGCCTCCGCGCCGCCGCGGCCGCGCCGTCCCAGGGCGCGGCCAGCTCCCACCGCAGACCTCTGTGCGTCCCTGCCTTTGCCGGTCCCATCGGGTTGCGGTCCTTCCGTCCTGCCTGGCGGGCAGCATTATAGCACCATTCCCGAGACGCCGACACCGCCACAACGCAAGCCGCTCGCAGCGCCGGGAATTGCGTTGCAGAGGCCGGATTCGCGACAATACAATGCGCTGCGCCGGCTGCGAATCTCCAGACCCCGACTATGCAAGGGGACGGGTAATGATAACGGCGATCAAGATCGAGAATTACAAGTGTTTCAGGGACTTCAAGATGGACCTGGGCCCGTTTGCCGTTCTCATCGGCCCCAACGACACCGGCAAGACCGCGCTGCTTGAAGCCATCGTGATAGCGACGTTCGGATGGCGAGGGCTCATTCCCTACTCCGTGTTCTCCGTGGAGACCGGCATTCCTTTCGATGAACACTCGGTTTGGGCAGGAGCAGAGCCAACCGATCTCAAGATCCGGCTCGCCCTGTACGGGTCCGAGGAAAGGGAACGATGCGAGCTGACGGTTGGGTCCCGGCACGACCGCGTTCTCGAGCCCGTAATCGTGCAGCCCGGCGCTTTCGGGCCACAACCCTTCGATGTGAGGAACCCGAAGACCCCTCGGTTCGTCCGGTGGCAAATTGGCAAGACCGCGCTCTACAGATTTGAGCCCAATGCGCTTCGGGAGGCTTCCCCGCTCAAGGCAAACCTCACGGCCAGTGGAAAGGGCTTTCCGACCTTCCTGGACGACATCCACCGGACGTCCCCAAGGGATTGGGCAGAACTCCAAGAGGAATTCAGAGCACGTTTCGGCCACTACACGTCTTTCCGGATAGGGAAGGCGGAGATTCGGGGGCATGCAGACTATGGCTTCACCCTGGAATTCGAGAGCCGACATGGCGGGATGTTCCCGGCAAGCGCGGTTTCCGACGGGGTCATGCTTTCATTGGCCTTCATGGCACTGACCTACGCGCCGCAGCCCATGAAAATCCTGTGCGTCGAAGAGCCCGAGAACGGCGTTCACCACGCCAGCCTGAGGGACATCATCCGAACGCTCAAGGGCCTCGCGATGAGGAAGAACTCCGTGCAGGTCATCCTCACGACCCACTCGCCGTACCTCCTGGACCAGGTGGAGCCCGAGGAGGTCCGGGTATTCGCAAAGGACGAGGAGGGAGCCGTCCACGCGACAAGGCTTTCGGATTATCCGGACATGGAAGACATGAAGAAGCATTTCATGACGGGTGAGATATGGACTTCCCTCGACGAGTCGGAGGTCGTTGAGAGGTCGCGGGGGAACAAGTGAGCACGATTCGCATCATCGTATTCGGGGAGGGAAGGCACGAGCTCGGCGACAGACTGAGACAGCCGATTACCGAGAACGATCTGAGTGCGCTACCCCGCCTCGTGCATAGACTCTCCGGTGGGCCCTGCGATATTGAGTACCTATGCGTCCCCCTCAAGGAAGCGAATCGCATCCACGGCAAGGCCGTCAACAACTTCTCCCGGAAAGCCAAGGGCGCCATTTTCCGGGCGCGCCAGGAGAATTGCCGAGCGGCCGTGATCCTCATCGACCGAGACACGAAACCGAATAGGGAACGCATCGGGGCGCTTCGGGAAGGACGCGATGAAATGACCGCCGGCCCCTATCCGCCGTGTGCCGTGGGCACGGCAGTGGAGGCGTTCGACGCCTGGATGATTCTCGACGGCAGCGCGATAGCCGAGGCAGGGGGCGATGCCGCGATCTCTCACCCCGACCCGGAAACACTCGACGGCAGGCGGAACACCCCCCGTCATCCCAAGACCCGCGCGATCCGGATTTTCGGCGGCAAGGAAAACCTCCCTACCAAGTACGCCGCAGTAGCAGCGCACATAGACATCGATCTCCTCCGCAGACAGTGCCCCAAGGGCTTCAGGCCATTTGCGGAAGACATAGAACAGCGCCTTCTTCCCGTCCTGAAGTAGGTTACCCGATGGATTTCCGCGCTTTCGCGGCGCGCGCCCGGAGGTCCTTGCCTTCCACGTCTCGACGGGCGTAACGTATGCCCAATATTGGGCGCCCGGCGGCAGCGCGCTGCGGCCGGGCGCCGGCGGGGCCGTCACCATGGAGACGGGCTGAACGTGCAGAGACTCACGGAGATCCGCGAGCTGCTGTCCTCGGCGGGCATGGACCCGCGCCGCCGCCTGGGGCAGAACTTCCTCATCGACGCGAACCTCATGAGGAAGCTGGTGGAGCTGGCGGCCCCGGGCGGGCAGCTCGTCCTGGAGGTCGGCGCCGCGACGGGGTCGCTGACGGAGGAGCTGCTGGGCCTGGCCGAGCGCGTGGTGGCGGTGGAGATGGACCCGGCCCTGGCGGAGATCCTCCGCCGCCGGCTGGGGGCGCGGGAGCGCCTAACGGTGCTGAACTGCGACTTCCTGGCCGGCAAGCACGCCATCGCCCCGGCCGTCATGGAGGCCCTGGCCGGCGCCCCCCGCCCCGAGGACCGGCGCGGCGTCCACCTGGTGGCCAACCTGCCCTACGGCATCGCCGTCCCGACGATCGTCAACTGCCTGCTGGCCTCCTGGCGGGCGGCCCGCCGGGCCGACGCCCAGGCGCCGCGATTCGACAGGCTGACGTTCACCGTCCAGCGCGAGCTGGGGGACCGGCTGACGGCGCGGGCGGGGGCGGGTTCCTACGGACCGGCGGGCGTGATGGTCTCCCTGCTGGCCCAAACGACCGCCGGCAGGACCATCCCCCCGCAGGCCTTCTGGCCCCGCCCGAAGGTCACCTCGCAGATGCTCCGGCTGGACTTCGACGCGGCGGCGGCCGGGGAACTCGCCGACGCCGAGCTGCTGGAGGCGGTGCTGGCGGCGATGTTCCGGCACCGGCGGAAGAAGATCGCCTCCGCCTGCCGGACGAGGGGCTTTCCCTTCCCCGCGGACGTGTTCGCCGGGGTGCTGGCCGAGGCCGGCGTGGACCCGGCCCGCCGGCCTCACCAGGTCGGCCCGGAGGGCTTCCGGGACATCGCCAACGCCCTGGAAAGGAGACAGCACCGGCCGAATGTGATACAATAGCAGCGGACGGATCGGGGGGCCGAGCACAGGCAGGCTTGCCCGGCTGGGAGCATTCAGATAGGCTGCGGCCCCTGCCGCACGCGTTGAAAGAGAGCGGGAGCTGATGACGGACGTGGAAAGCGAAGAAAAGACCGGCAGCGAGAAGGGCAAGGCCTTCTTCGACCGCGGCGACGAGGTCGCCGAAACCGGCAACTGGGACTTCGCCATCCAGATGTACCTCGAGGGCATCCGCCGCGAGCCGGGAAACCTCCAACGCGGGCACCGGCTGCTGCGGGAGGTCTCTCTGAAGCGAAAGGCCCAGAACGGCAAGCCGGCGGGGCTCATCGAGAAGCTCAAGCGGGCCGCCGCCAAGGAGCCCCTCGATGCGCTGATCAACGCCGAGTACCTGCTGGCCAAGAACCCCGGGAACGTCTCCCACATGGTGGCGGTGCTGAAGGCGGCGCTGAAGCTGGCCCAGCCGGGGCTGATCCAGTGGATCTCCGAAATCCTCCTCGAGGCCATGCGCCGCGCCAAACGCCCCAACCGGCACATCTGCACGATGATCGCCAACGCCTTCACCGGGGTCGAGGCCTACGACCTGGCGGTGGCGGCGTGTGACATCGCCCTGAAGGCCCACCCCAACGACGGGCAACTGGCCGAAATGGCCAAGAACCTCTCCGCCCGGGACACCATCAAGCAGGGCAAGTACGACGGCGAGACCTCCTTCACCGAGAGCGTCCGCGACCTGAAGACGCAGATGGAAATGGCCCAGCGCGACCACCTGGCCCAAAGCCGCGATTTCCTGGAGCAGGAAATCGCCAAGGCCCGCGCCGAGTACGAGGCCAGCCCCAACATCCCCGGCAAGATCGACGCCGCCGCCGACGCCCTGCTGAAGATCGAGGAGGAGGCCTACGAGAACGAGGCGATCGACATCCTCAACAAGGCCCACCGCGACACCAAGGCGTATCGCTTCAAGATGCGCGTGGACGACATCAAGATCCGGCAGCTCCTCCGGCGGGTCAGGAAGCTCTCCGCCGCCGGCGAGACCGACCAGGCCAGGCAGACCGCCCGCCAACTCCTCCAGTTCGAGCTGGACGCCTACACCGAGCGGGCCGAAAACTACCCCACCGACCTCACCGTCAAGTACGAGCTCGGCCGCCGGCAGCTCCAGATCGGGAAGACCGACGACGCCATCGTCTCCCTCCAGCAGGCCCAGCGCGACCCCAAGCGAAGGATCCGCGCCCTGAACCTGCTGGGGCAGGCCTTCCAGAAGAAGGGCTGGCACCACGAGGCCGTCGAGAACTTCGAGAAGGCCCTCCAGATGGAGCCCTCCGAGGAGCGGGCCAAGGAGCTTCACTACAACCTGGCCCACGCCCTCAAGGCGATGGGAGAGAAGGAAAAGGCCCTGGACCACCTTTCGGACGTGGCCCAGTTGGACTATACCTACAAGGACGTGCGTGAGCAGATCGAGGCCCTGCGGAAGGAGCTGGGCTGACCGGCACCTGCCGGCGGCGGCGCGGGCAAGGCGAAGAGCCGCCGGCGACGACCGGAAGGAGAACGATTCGTGGCGCATTCGAAATCGTCCAGGAAGCGGGTTCGGCAGAACCTGAAGCGTCGGCTTCGGAACCGCCGCCGGAAGGCGGCCGCCAAGGAGAGCGTCCGCGCCCTGGCCGAGACCATCCACGCCGGCAAGCGAGAGCAGGCCGACCAGCAGCTCCGGGACGCGTACAGGCAACTGGACAAGACCAGCGCGCGGGGCGCCTCGCACAAGAGGTCGGCGGCCAGGAAGAAGTCTCGGCTGGCGAGGCGGGTCAACCAGATCAAATAGGGGCGCCCTTGGAGGGACCGGCACCGCCGGGTGCCGCTGCGGGCGGTTTTCTTCGCCCCCGCCCCGAACGTACAATGGCCCCATGAGCGGCGGCACCGGCCGATTCGTCTCCCGCGGCGGCGAGAAGCTGCAAGCCGCCCTGGACGCGTTCGCACTCGACGTCAGCGGGTGGACCTGCGCCGACTTCGGCGCCAACGTCGGGGGGTTCACCGACTGCCTCCTCGCCCGCGGGGCCGGGAAGGTCTTCGCCGTGGACACCGGCTACGGCGAACTCGCCTGGTCGCTCCGGAAGGACCCGCGCGTCGTCGTCATGGAGCGGACCAACGCCCTCTACGCCGACCCCCCCGCCGGCGACGCCGGCATCGACCTGGTGGTCATCGACGTGGCGTTCACGCCGCAGCGGCTGATCGTGCCGGCGGCGGCCCGCTGGCTCAAGCCCGCCGGGCACATCGTCTCCCTCCTCAAGTGCCACTACGAGCTGGGCAAGCTCCCCGGCGCCCCCCACCCCGCCGCCCTCGGCGGGCCCATCGGCCCCCGCCTCGCCGAGCGGCTCTGCCAAAGAATCTGCCGGGAACTGGCGGAAATGTCCCTGCCCCCCGCCGCCGTCCTCCCCAGCCCCATCCGCGGCAAGGGCGGCAACGTGGAGTTCCTGCTGCACGTCCGCCGGCCCTGACCGGGCAGGCGGGGCGGGGGCAAAGAATTACGATTTCTTGACGTAGGGGCCCGGTGCGCCTACAATCACCTTGATTGCGGCTCCGGCCGGCAGAGGGAAGCGGGCGGCCAGGGCGATTCGGCAAGCGGGCCGGGGTGGCGCATCGAAGTGGGAGAAGGATCGAGGATGAGCAAGCATACGATTCGCGTCGCCATCGCGGGGGTGGGCAACTGCGCTTCCTCCCTCGTCCAGGGCGTCCACTATTACGAGGACGCCGCCCACGAAGACGCCGCCGCCGGGATCGGGCTGCTGCACCCGGAGGTTTCCGGCTACCGCCCCGGCGACGTGGAGGTGGTCGCCGCCATCGACATCGACGCCCGCAAGGTCGGGCGCCCCCTGCACGAGGCCGTCTTCGCCGCCCCCAACAACACCAAGGTCTTCTACGACAAGTTCCGCTGCGACGACGTCCGCGTGGCCATGGGCAACCGCCTCGACGGCGTCGCCGACCACATGAACGCCTACCCCGAGCACCAGCGATTCGTCGTCGCCGAGAAGCCCGACGCCACCGGCCCCCAGATCGAGAAGCTCCTCCGCGAGACCGGCGCCGAGATCCTCATGAACTACGTCCCCGTCGGAAGCCAGAAGGCCACCGAGTTCTACGCCGAGTGCTGCCTGGCCACCGGCGTCAGCCTGATCAACTGCATCCCCGTCTTCATCGTCTCCGACCCGGGCTGGGGGGGGCGCTTCGGCGAGGCGGGCATCCCCTGCGTCGGGGACGACGTCAAGGCCCAGCTCGGGGCGACCATCGTCCACCGGGTCCTCGCCAGGCTCTTCCAGCAGCGCGGGGCCAAGATCGACGCCACCTACCAGCTCAACACCGGCGGGAACACCGACTTCCTGAACATGCTGAACGAGTCCCGGCTGGGGTCCAAGCGGGTCTCCAAGACCGAGGCGGTGCAGTCGCAGTTGGACGTCCCGCTCCCGCCCGACCAGGTGCACATCGGCCCGTCCGACTTCGTGGCCTGGCAGAAGGACCACAAGATCTGCTTCTGCCGGATCGAGGGAAGGGGCTTCGGCGGGGTCCCGCTGAGCATCGAGCTTCGGCTGAGCGTGGAGGACTCGCCCAACTCCGCCGGCGAGACCATCGACGCCATCCGCTGCTGCAAGCTGGCCCGCGACCGCGGGCTTCCCGGGCCGCTGGTCGAGGTCTCCGCCTTCACCATGAAGCACCCCCCCGTGCAGTTCCCCGACTTCGAGGCCCTCCGGCTGATGGAGGAGTTCATCGCCGGCGTGGGGGCCCCCCTGACCGCCCCCGGCACCTACCGGCCCGCCCCGCGGGAAAAGACCACCCCCGTCGCCAAGTAGCCGCCCAAAGCGCCACGCCCGCCCCGCAACCTCCACCGGCCGCACCCGTCGGCCCCCCGGGACCGCTCAGTTTGAGGAAATAAGAGCCTTTCCAGTGCGTTTGACATACAGTGTCCATAGTCTTGGTTCATGCATGGACCGAGGAAACGACCGGTAATCGCCTCGATCAAGGCCGTGAGAAAAAGCATCCGTGTGCAGCGTTGACAGATCACGAGGACCGACAGGCCAAGACAGGCCGGAAAGGAGACTGGTGATGAAAGCCAAGGTGCTGTTGGGAATGGCGGTCGGGCTGCTTCTGGCAGCGGCCGCGAACGCAGCCGACAGGCCCGGCTGGCCGAGACGGCGCAGCTCCGGGCCCGCGGCGAGAGAAGGCCGCCGGCGTTGGCCGGCCCCATGGGCCGAACGCATGCGAAAGTGGCGCGAGGAGTGGGCGAAGAAACACGCCCGCCCGGAGGCGGCAAGAAAGGGCCGGCCCGAGGCCCGCGAGAGGGCCCGCGGTCGGCGGGCACCGCAGGCGCGCGGGCGAGGCCCATGGGCCGAAGCCATCCGAAAGTGGCGCGAGGAGTGGGCCAAGAGGCACGCCCGCCCGGAGACGGCAAGAAAAGGAAAGCCCGAGGCCCGCGAGAGGTCGCGGCGAGGCTCGCGGCGCAGCGAGGATCGGCGAAGCGAATGGGCCGAGCGCATCCGCAAGTGGCGCCAGCAGCAGGCCGATCGCGCCAGGCCAACCAAGAGGCGCGCGCCCGGAAAGGCCGCCCCGAGCACGGAGGTCAGCCAGCTCCTCAAGGAGGTCCAGGGCCTTCGAGAGGAGATTCGGGCGTTGAAGGAAGAGATCGGGCGGATGAAGAGCAGCTCCCAGCGCCCACAGCCGCGCCGATCGCCCCGGCGCAGGTGACCCGGAAGCCGCGGGTTAGAGATACTTGCTACATGCTTCGCCCTTCGGGCCGACAGCGGACCGAAGTTGCAGCGGCGGGAAGCTGCTGTTCCGTCAAGTTCGATATTGTGGGTGTCCCGGACAGGCGCAGCCGCGACGCCGCCTGCCGGGGCGCAGCGTGGCCGCCCGGGCCGGGCAAACTGCCCCGGCGCTCCGTTTGTCCGGGGCACCCACAGATTTAAGTCTGACGGGCTACTGCCTATCCGGCGGGGATTGTTGAAAAACTCCCTCGCCCGGCTTGGTTGCAGCCTGAAAGGCTGGGATTCGACAGCCCAGGGCACCGCCCTGGGTGAGCTGTCGAACGTGCTGCGCGAGCGGCACGGACTACCGCGTCCGCTCGCCGCAGTTGTCGGCAGATCATTTCACGCGCACCGAAACTCGGTTCGACTCGATTCGCCCCGTCCAGATTCCAGCAACAGGCTGGCGATCCCCAGGGAAAACGCCGTCCGAGGACAGTTCAAACCGGAGTTCTCGCTGGCCAGGGCCGGCAAACGGCGTTGGGAACAATTCTCGTCGCACTCCCATTGCCCAGTGGGGATCGGACCTTCCGGCCACGAAACTCTCCTTGAAAAGCAAGACTCTCTGGCCAGGCTCAATACGACTGAAGTCAGAGAGGCGTAGCGCCTTTTGAGGACGAGATTTGGGAAAGACGTCTTCTCCAGGGGAGGCAATCAACCGCGCTTCAAGAAAAGGCTCGCGCGTCTGGAGCATGAGCGCTTGGTCGCTGACATTCTTTACGAAACCCTCCAAGACGATGATTTCCCCCGGCTCAAATCTCTGTTTGCTGACCGTCAACTCCGCTGTGAGAAGCGGGCTGGAAGGTCCCATGCGAGGGCGCGGCGGCATGGGCCTGCGGAACCTGTCCGGGACCTGGTTCATGAAGAACGGCTGGCCTCTCACCCAGAATTCCTTGCCCGAGACAGACGCCAGCCCGCTAATGCGGTACATGCCCGCCTTCCATCGGAACCCTTCGGGAACCCAGTCCCGAAGGTCAAACGAGAAGTGGTGCCCACGATCGGCCGCTCGCCACTTTTCCTGCTCTTTCACGTACGCATCGTTCGACAGCTCTCTTTGCCAGCGGTACACGAGATCGTCTGGATCTTTCAGTATCAGCGTCAGCCAGTGCCTTCTTGT
Source organism: uncultured Planctomycetaceae bacterium (assembly GCA_964575155.1). Taxonomy (GTDB): domain Bacteria; phylum Planctomycetota; class Phycisphaerae; order SM23-33; family SM23-33; genus CAZNSB01. Next base: position 10,769 of record CAZNSB010000141.1, read on the forward strand.
TGCCTGCTTCCCAAAGATCGGTGGCATATCTGGAGGTGGCGCGCCCCTGTGGAACTTCCAGGAATAGGCCCTCGCCGTAATCGCCTCGTTCTGCTGATATGCCTTCGTGTCGGGTGACGGCCAGTGCGAATGATCAAACTCGAAAGAGATTCCGTAGGGCGGCACGTCCTGGTCGCTATCGCACCCGGCCAGCACGAGCAAAAGGCAGATGCCGGCTGCCGCCCGGCCGTGGCGAGAGCTATCTGTCAGCGATATCATGCCCATCGTTCTCCCAACCCGCAGGCCCGGCGGACGCCAGCCTGCTGTGTCAAACCCAAATAGAAATGTCCGGTGTTTGAGCCGAATAGAAATGTCCGGT
>CAZNSB010000142.1:0-11124 GCA_964575155.1 uncultured Planctomycetaceae bacterium
GGCCAGAATCGTCCGCGGGCGGACGCGTGTGGGGGAGAACGCCGCCGGGAAGGTCGTCAGCTTCGAGGTGTGGGTGGACGGGAGGCTCCGCGCCCAGAGCGGGCTGATGACGGCCGGCGAGGACCCCAGGGGGCTCGTCGTCAACGACCTGGGCGGGGCCAAGGAACTGAAGCTGCTCGTCCGGTGGGACCGCCCCGAGCCGGAGCACCTCGGCGGGACCGTCGGCATCCAGTGGATCGCCCCGACGCTGCACAAGTAGTCCGGCGGGCACGGGTCCGCCTCCAAGGAGACCGCCATGCGAAACAGAGCGATCGTGGCGGCGGTCGGTGTGTCCTGCCTGCTGGCCGGCGTGTCGGCCGGGGGCGAGGGCCTCGTCACCGTCCGCTTCGGGGAGCAGGACACCTGCACCGTCCGCAACGTCACCACCGGGCAGGGCAACCGGGTGCGGTTCGACCTGTCGAGCCTGGACAAGGCCACCCGGGTCGTCCGGGCGGAGCTGCGCTACTGGGTGAGCCCGCCGAGCAAGGCCGGGCGCATCTATGACTTCTCCGCCTACGGCAACGAGGCCTTCGACGGGTTCAAGGTCTGGGCCGTGCCCACCCCGGGGCCGGGTGAGGCCGCCGCCCGCGGCAAGCCGCTGGACGTCCGCTTCCCCTTCAACAGGGCCCGCTACGGGCTGATGGCCTTCGACGTGACGCCGGCGGCGCAGGGTTGGGTGAAGGACCCGGACCGGAACAAGGGGCTGGTGGCCAACGTCGCGCTTCCGGGCGCGGCGTCCGAGCCCGCGTGGATGCGCCCGTACCTCCAGGTGACCTACGCGGGGCCCAATCCCAACCGGCCCAAGCAGCCCACCGCCCTCAAGGCCGCCTGCCGGGGCGGGCAGGTGTTCCTGACTTGGCGGCAGGGGCCGCACGCGGGTGCGTTCTTCGACTCGACCTGCCGGATCTACCGCCACACCGCCCCGATCACGGGCAAGAACCTCGACCAGGCCGAGCGGATCGGCCAGGTCCATCGCCTCAGCCAGCTCAACCACCGGCGGACGCTGGTGACGCTGACGAAGCGTTACGGGTGCCGGGGTCACTACGCGGCCGCCGGGGTCGCCCTGCCGAAGCGCTTCAACTTCGTCGTGGCCGGCGACTGGGCGGCGGGGAAGGACTGGATCGCCGACTTCAAGGCCCTGCGCGAGGACAAGGCCCGGTACGGGCGCGGGGGGACGATCCTGCACCAGGGCCCGCAGCTATCGGACGAGACGGGGCTGTTCGTCCGGACGGTCACCAAGGCCGGGACGGCGCACTACGCGGCCACGGCGGTCGTGAACGGCAACGAGAACCGGGCCGACTTCGGCCGGGGCAACACCGTCGGGGTCCAGGCAACGCCGGGCGAGCCCCAGCCCGTCCTCCAGGCCGTCTTCAACACCCGAAAGAACCACCACGGGCACTACTACCAGTTCCGGGAGTACGTCCTTTGGCCGGACGAGCGGTTCCACAACGTCGCCGGCGTGCCGCTGTGCTTTCTGGTGGTCCTGTCGGCCGATCCTCGAAACACGCCGCAGGTCGGGCTGGAAGGGGGGAGCGAGAAGCTCGACAAGCGGACGTTCAGCGGCTGGGGGCACCTGAGCGTGATGCTGAACGGGTACTCGTCGCACTACTGGCACAACCTGCCGCGGATCGGCATGAAGCTGGACACGAACTACATCCCGCCGACGCCGCAGGCGCCGTTCCCGCCCAACGCGGCGGTCAACGTCCGCTGGGCCGGATACGACGCGTTCTACTACGGCTCGGCGGCCCGGCCGGCCGGCGCCGGCAAGGACCGCGGGTGGCGTCAGGGCTTCATCGAGCCCTACGGGTACGTGGACACGTTCAACACGACCGCCGACGCCCGCCGCGCCATCGTCCAGCCCTACCTCCAGAGGCTGGCGCGGTGGATGGTCACCTGGGCCAACGCGCACCTGCCCTTCAACCCGAAGCGCTGGACGATCGGCGAGGAGACCGGGCCGCTGGCGATCGCGATGCACTCCGGGGACCTTTTCGGCGCCGCCGACGTCAGCCAGTGCTACGATTGGTCGGCCCCGCGCGCCGTCGGCGTCCGCCGCGCCGAACAGCGCCCCGACGGAGTCGGGGGCTGGCAGTTCCTCGCCGGGCTGCGGCGCTGGAAGCTCAAGAACGACCTCGGCTTCAACGTCTGGGACTACAACAGCGTGGAATGGTACGCCGCGAAGTTCCCCAGGGGGCCCTGGCCGGTGATGACGCACCTCCAGAGCACCAACTACGCCGGCGGGGAGTGGTGGAAGACCTACAACCTCCCGGGCTTCTACCTGGCGTTCCCCGCCCACAAGCGATACGTGGACGCCTGGTGGATCCACTGCGGCGACTGCCCGCGGGGGAACCTCCTCCACGTCGAGCTGGACGAGCCTTACCCCGCCTTCGCCCGGTGCAACATCTCCGACGACATCACCCAGGCGCCGCAGAAGGTCCGGCGCGGGTCGCTGTTCGGGTATATCTCGTGGAGCCGGAGAAACGCCCCGCTGGGGCCCTCGCCCCGCCGCCGCCAGCCGGCGCTGAAGCAGCCCGCCCCGAAGCTCAAGGCCGACCTGGTGGACACCCCCGAGCGATTCGAGATGGCCTTCCGCATCAACCGCCAGACGACCCACGTGAACTACTCCCGCCAGGCCGGACCCACCCGCGCCAACTACGGCATGACCGACATCACCCTCCGGCGCATGCAGAACTTCAAGCTCGCCCCCGGCCAGCACTGCGTCTTCCAGAACTGCAAGGTCTCCTCCGGCCGCGTCCTCCAGAGCATGCTCCTGACCGCCGACGCCCACGGGCTGGTGACCGTGCCGGGCTTCTATATCGACCGCGATCCGCTCGGCAACAAACTGATCCTCACCCACGGCGAAATGGCCCGCTCGCTATTCGTGGGCGGGAAGGTCGGCGAGCTGTCCTACGACGAGTACGTCCGCAAGTGCCGCAACCCCGAGCTGCACCTGACCGTCCGGGGCCCCCGGACGGCCTTCGTCACCGAGGAGATCGGGTTGGGGCAGACCTACAAGGGCGGCGACGAGTGGGGCGGGCAGATGTCGGAGGCGTTCCAGTTCGCCCGGGGCGGGACGTACAAGCTCTCCGTCCGCGCCAAGGCGCGGTTCGGGCTGGGCTGGCCGATGATGTCGGCGCGGGTCGGCGCGTGGCGCGGCGCCCCGCGCGTCGTCGATCACAAGGACTGGCATGAGTACACCTGGTACGGCATCCCCGTCGCCGAGGGCCTCCACGACGTGGTCCTCCAGTGCGTCAACGGGTACTACTACCGGCGCGGGCTCGCCGGCAACGCCATCCGCAGCCGAAAAACCTACATCCAGGCGATCACCTTCGAGCGGGCCGACGGCCCGACCGCCGGCAAGCCCGCCGAGATCCGAATCCTCCCGCGGAACGTCGAGGTGCCCGCCGGCATGCCGATCCAGATGATCGCCACCGTCCTGGACGGCGCGGGCAGGCGGATCGGCGACGCGCGGGTGAAGTGGTCGGCCTCGGGCGGGCAGGTCACAGGCGCCGGAGAGCAGGTCGTCCTTCAGGCGGACAAGGGCGAGTACGTCATCTCGGCCGAGGCCGGGGGCGTGACCGAGACGGCGCCCATCCGGGTGACCGACCGCTTCTGGGAGGACTTCGACACGGGCAGCCTCCGCGGGTGGGAGGCGATCGATTTGGGCAAGAAGCCGGCGCGCTGGGAGGGGCTTTGGGGGGGGAACACGCCGCCGCTCCAGAGCCTCCGCCAGGGCGAGCCCGCCGCCGGCTCGGTGCTGGTCTGGGGCCCGGGGCGGGAGTGGACGGACTACGCCGCCTCGGCCGACGTGGTGTACCCGGCCGGTCGGACGGCGCTTCCGGGCGGCGGGGCCGTCGGTCTGGCCGTCCGGGCGTCGGGTGACGCCCACTGCCGCTTCGAGCTGGACCGCGCCGCGGGGAAGGCCCGCCTCGTCCGCCGCGCCGCCGGGGGCGAGAAGGTGCTGGCCGAATCAGCCACCGTGCCGCCCCGGGCCGATCTCGACCCCTTCACCAACGCCATCAGCCGGGCGTATCACACCCCCGAGGCCAAAAAGGCCGGCAAGAACCCCTTGAAGGGCTGGAAGGTCGATCACATCCGCATCGAGTGCACGGGCAGGACCTGCACGGTCAGCCTCAACGGCAGGGACGTGTTCGGCAAGGCCCTCACCGGCGATCTGCCGCCCAAGGGGTCCGTGGGCCTGTTCGCCGCCGGGAGCTTCTACTTCGACAACGTCGAGGTCCGCCCGGGGAAGTAGGGATGCCGATTCCGGCGCACCGGGTTCGGGAGCATCCACAACCCCCCGCTCCCGCGGGGGGCTGATGTCCGTCCGCGTGCGGGCAAGCGTCCCGATCCACAACACCCCCCGCTCCCGCGGGGGGCTGGGCCCTGAAACGTTTTCTCGATCGGGCCGAATCGCACACCCGCTGAAACGGTTCCAATACCCGGCAAGGAGAAGCACATGCGACGACTCGCCCCAGCCGCTATCGCCCTGACCCTCTTCGCCGCCTGCGCCGGCGGCGACTACGACGTCAAGGTCGACCTGGAGAACCTCTCCGGCGAGGACAAGACCGACTGGCCGGTGGTCCTCCGCGTCTGCCACGTCCTCGGGCGGAACCTCGCCCCCGGCTCGATCCACCCCAAAGGCTTCCACGTCTTCGGCCCCGACGGCAAGGAGCTGGCCCATGACGTCGAGGCCGTGCCCCCCTACGACTGGCCCGGCAACGACGAGCTGATCTTCCTCGTCCCCTCGATGAAGAAGGGCGAGGTGGTCACCGTCCGCATCACGAACACGCCCAAGCCCTCGCCGGCGCGGCGCCGCCTGGACGTCGTCCACAACCCGCACAACCTGATCCGCAACGGGGGCTTCGAGGCGGGCGGCGCCGGCGGCGCCGTCGCCGGCTGGAGCGGGCAGGCCAGGCGGGACGCGAAGGTCAAGCGCTCCGGCAAGTCGTCGATGCTCCTGGAGGGCACCGGCCGGCAGAGGGCCGCCTACGCCGCCCCGGTCGCCCTGCACAAGGGCTCGCGGTACTACGCGGGCGTCTGGTGCAGGACGGCCAACGTCGCCCGCTACGGCGTGGCCGCCGGGCGCGGCGGGTACTTCAACGTCACAGGCTTCGAGAAGGTCTGGGGCCGGGCGCCGACCCTCCGCCCCCAGTGCTACACCCGCGAGTGGAACAAGAGCCGCTTCTTCGCCCGCTACGGGCTGGAGTACACCGGCTGGGGCGTGGACCGCGGGCACGTCCTCGCCGCCGCCGAGAAGGCGACCGTCCAGATCGCCCTGGACCAGAAGATGCAGTGGTGCATGACGAAGCCCCACGGCAAGTGGTGGCTGGACGACTTCGTCCTGCTCGCCCAGCCGAAGGTCACCGTCCGGTTCGCCGAGGCGCTCGCCCCCCTCGTCACCGGCGGGGTGTTCCTCTTCACCCGCCCCACCAACACGCCCATGGGCGGCGAGCCAAGCAAGAAGTTCCCCAAGCCCTGGGCGGCCTTCCCCTTCCCACACGAGGCCGTCAAGTCCATCGACCGCTGGGGCCTCAAGGGCCAGCGCGTCCCGTACCTCGTCGGCCTCTATCACACCGGCCCCCTGGAGAAGGTCTCCTGCACCGTCCCCGGCGGCGGGGTCGCCGGGGCGGGCGGGAAGGTGCCGGTGGAGTTCCTGGAGTTCTCCCACGGGTACCTCAACGGCCCGCACCACTACCTCGCCGACCACGAGAAGCCCGTGGACTTCGCCGGGCCCGTGGGCATCCGCTACTTCCTGGCCACCTTCGGCATCCCGCGCGACGCCAAGGCGGGCAGGTACACGGGCAAGCTCGTCCTGGCCTCGGCCGGCGGGAAGCTCGCCGAGGTGCCGATCACCCTCCGCGTCCAGGAGATGGAACAGCACGTACTTAAGGATCGATATATCGGCATGATTATGCAGGCCTCGCCCGTCCGCTACAACGCCGACACCCTCGCCGTCTACGCCCGCAGCGGGTTTTCCTGCGTGACGATCTTCGGCGGGTTTCTGAAGTACGCCGGGGCGCGGGAGAAGCGCGACATCGACCTGGAGCACCTGGGCAAGCAGATGTCGCTGGCGAAGAAGCACGGCCTGAGCGCGGTGTGCCTGTACTCGGACCTCCAGCTCGACCAGAAGCCTCGCGGCCCGGGGCCGATGCACCGCAGCGCCATGCGCGAGGCCGACGCCGCCCTCAAGGCCGGGGCCAAGGAGCCGCGAGAGGAGCTGGTCAAGAAGGCGTACTTCCGCCTGCTGAAGCAGCTCGACGGCGAGTGCCGCAAGCACCCGGACTGGCCGATCCTCATCCACATGAACTGGGACGAGCCCGGCGGCGCCCACCCGCGGATGGGCTGGACCAACGAGTGCCTCCCCGACGCCCTGACCACCCTGGACGCCGGCTTCCGCGCCCTGCCGAGGGTGCTGAAGCACTACAACATGCCCGCCCTCGACGACCCCTGCGACTTCAACGGGCCCGAGCTCTACGCCGCCCTCAAGGCCAAGGGAAAGAGGTTCGGGCTCGCCGCCAGCCACAAGCAGGGCGAGCCCGCAAGATACCAGCCGGGTATCTGGATCGCCACCAGCGGCGCCAGCTACATGCACGCCTGGCACCTCGCCGGGGCCGGGCTCATGAAGGTCATCGACAAGAAGGCCCTGCGGTCGGTCTCCCTGGCCGCCGCCGGGGAGGGCATGGACGACCTGAAGACGTACGCGCTGCTGGCCGGCGAGATCGCCAAGGGCCTCCGGTCCCCCGACCCCAAGGCCAAGGCCGCCGCCACGGAGGCCCGCGCGTACCTGAAGAAGGTCTTCTCCGTCTTCAACGGCGACGGCGCCCACGCCTCGGGCAACCCGCCCCACCTGGGGTGGGTCTGCACCTGGGGCTACGAGGGCTTCTACGACGACTGGTCCGAGCAGATGGCCCGGCACGCCGCCGCCATCCGGTCCGTGCAGTGGATCGACTGACCCGCCGGCGGGGCGCGGCGGGCCCTCCGGCCATTGCCAACCATTACTCAAGTGACTTTAGTAATCGGACGCGCCGCAATAGCCCGCTGCTCATTGTGGCCGCGTGACTTACAGCCGATTCCCCGGCCGGCCATTACTAAATTCTCTTTCGCGATTCTGCTCGTAACCCCTTGTCAGGCAAGGACCGGCCTCTGAGGGCCTTTAGTAATGCCTCGCCCGGGGGGGGAATTTTCTTAAGTGCTTGTTCTGCAAAGGGTTCACCCGGTCACTTGTCAATGTCCCTGCCGCAGCGCCGGTCGCGCCCGGGGGAGGGCGCCGTCCCTCCTCCCCTAATGTAGTGCCGTCAGACGATCTGGTGGGACAGGTCTGTAACCTGTGCAACCGGTAGGCCGGGGCATCGCCCCGGCCTACAGGCGATCTTGCCGTTTTTCTTGGCGGGGGGCCGTTTTGGGCTTGACAGATTGGGGATTTCGCATACAATAACAGGGTGTGCGGCGGGGTTTGTTTGCACGTCTTACGCGGCACGTTTTTTGCGTCTTTCGCGGCACGTGGATGCAGGGACCATCAGAATCACAAAAGGACGGATTCATTGAGGAGGTTTGAGATGGCAAGGCAAACTGCAACTCTGGCATTGTTGGTGTGCGCGCTGGTGGTGGCCGGGCCGGCCGGGGCCACGGACTACAACGACGACTACGGCGGGGGCGACTGGGACGACCAGTACTCCTGGAACCCCTCGGACGTTGCCTACCCCGCAACCGGGGACAACGCCGTCATCGACTCGAGCACCATCATCCTTCCCACAGGCTACACCGTCCCGCCTGTGAATTCCTGCGAGGTCCGCACCGGCGGGGTGCTGAATTTCCGCACCAAGGTCGCCCAGGACTTCCCGCTGACCCTCGCCGGCGGGACGCTCCTCAGCAGCAACAACGCCTGGGACGGCGCGACGCTGGACAGCGATCTGAACGTCTCGGCCAGCTCCACGATCAAGGACGTGTACGGGTGCAGATGGGCCCTGAACGGCGCGGTGGTCAGCGCGACGACGGCCCCGCACACCCTGGAGGTCCAGACGCACAGCCAGCACGACTTCGCCGTGCATCTCAAGGCCGCCTCCCCCGCCTACACCGGCCAGTGGCTCGTCGAGAGCGGCTGGCTGAAACCTCAGGCCAACGGCGCCTTGGGCGCCGGCACGGTCACCGTCGGCGGCGGGGCGGGGACCGGCTACCTGAACTTCAGCGGCACGGGCGCCAGCCAGAGCGGCACGGCCGGGCCGGCGATCCACGTGCTGGCCAATGGGCAAATGCAGGTGAACAACGACGCCTCGGTGGACTTCTCCAATGATCCGCTCATCACCCTCGACGGGGGCAGCCTCTACACCCACTGGACGGGGACCTACAAGGACCCGATCCACGTGGCCAGCGACTCGACGCTGCAGGTCAGTGTGGGCGGCATGTTTCTCACCGGCACCGTGAGCGGCGTGGCCGGGGCCACCCTCAACGTCACCGGCGTCTATGACGTTTACCTCCAGGGCAATAACGCGGGATTCGCCGGCGACATCGAAATCAACGGGGGCGCAGCCGGCCTGGAGCTGCACGTCAACGACGGCTCGCTGGGCAGCGCCGGGCTGGTGACGGCCAAGAGCAACGGCGTCCTGATCTTCGAGGAGCACTACAACGCCCCGCCGCCGGTGGCGGCCGAGAACGGCGGCAAGATCCAGATCAACTTCGGCCGCAGCGGCGGGGCCACGCCCTTCTCCGCCACGATGGCCCTCAACGACGGCGGCATCTTCCAGGGCGCCGGCGCGGCGTCCGAGGCCTCCGGGTTGATCACCCTGACCGGCGAGGCGACCATGCAGAGCAGCGCCGACCTGTACATCTCCGGGACCGTCACCGGCTTGGGCAAGCTGATCAAGACGGGCGCGGGGACGCTGTACCTGACCAACCCGGGCAACAGCTACACCGGCGGCACCGAGGTCGCCCAGGAGACCCTGGAGGTCACCGCGGCCGGGGCCCTGGGCGGCGGCACGGCGACGGTCAACGGCAGCGGCGTGCTGCGGACCAACCCCGCCGGCGGGACGGGCTCGGCCGTGTTCGGCGCCTGCCCGGCGGTCCGGGCCGAGTCCGGCGGCATCCTGAAGCTCAACTCCACCGAGACCAAGGCCACGAAGATCACGCTGAAGGAGTTCGGCGGGCTGTGGGTCGAGGGCGGCGGGACGCCGCTGGACTACGACGACAACGTCACCGCCCACTGCGGCGCGATCCTGCACGAGAGCATCGACGGCAGCGGCCCCAGCAAGGCCTATCCCACGCCCACGCAGATCGTCCCCAACGCCCAGAGCGAGCGGTACCTGTGGAAGGGCGTCTCGAACCTCTCGCCCGGCGCCGTCACCACCTACACGGTCGGGCTGGGCGGCGGCGGGTCGCTCAAGGGCCTGGCGGCCATGAGCACCGACGTCACGATGAACAATAAAGTCACCGTCGTCGAGCACCACGACGGGGACGGCTTCAGCCTGTACAGCCCCGGAGGGACCTTCAAGCTCCAGGGGCCGACGTTCACGGGCAGCTCCGTCACTCTGGAAGGCGGCGGCAGCTTCGTCCTCAATTCCGCGGCGGCGGTGACCGGCAGCATCGTCACCCTCGATTGCCGCGCCGCCAGCATCGAGGTCCGCGCCGCCGGCGCCATGGGCGCCGGGCAGACCCTCAACGTCCACGACGGGTCCGCCCTGTACCTCAACAGCAGCACGGACACCGACGGCTTCGGCACCAGCGCCGACCCGGCCGACTTCGCCGCCGTCAACATCAAGAGCGGCGGGATGATCTACGACCCTTGGTCGTACTCGGACGGCGCCCTCACCCGCGGGACCGTCACCGTCGAGACCGGCGCGGGCATCTATTCCAGTAACAGCAACAGCGACTGGGCGGCCGGGGCCGCCGTGATCTTCCAGCCCGGCACGCAGGTGGTCCTGGCCGCCAACAGCGACTGGAACACCCACCTCGATGCCGAGGGCGACGTCAGCTACGTCATGCAGGGCAACGCCGCCGACATCGGCGCCGCCGGGACCGGGACCATCTACCTCAACGACACCTCGCGGATCAGCGGGCTGAGCACGTCCAAGCTCACCACCGCCAGCGGGGCGATCGAGCTGGCCGCCGGGGCCAGCCAGGCCCGCGTGACCGCCGGAACCGACGACAGCCTCACGCTGGAGAACCTCGTCAGCATCCCCAGCGGCACCCTCATCGTCGGCGACACGGCCAGCTACAGCGCCATCAGCGGCCTCGGCGAGTGGACCGACTACGGCCAGGACGGCAATGTCAGGCTGCTCAACACCGCCAACGTCATCGAGAAGATCGACGTCGAGGACGGCGCCCTGACGATCGAGGATGCCGCGGTCGCCCCTCTCGGCGGGGCCGACGTGCACGTCGGCGCCGCCGGCACCCTGGTCGTGCCGGGCGGCGCGGTCTTGACCGACCAGGCCATCACCGGCAGCGGGCTGGTGAGGATCCCCGGCAACCCGACCAGCTCCATCACCAAGGCCGGCGGGTCGATCGATCCCGGCGGGAACCCCACCGCCGGGGTGCTGACCTTCTCCATGACCGGCTGGACGAACAGGGGCCTCATCCTCGCCACGGGCGGCGGCGGCAGCCGGGTCCAGCTCGTCTTCGACGTCGTCGGCACCGGCACCGACGCCGGCAGCGATTACGATCGGCTCGCCCTCGAGGACTTCCAGGGCCTGCCCAACGCCGACCTGACGGTCAAGCTGCCGATGCCCAGTAAGAACTTCAAGCCCGCCGAGCTGGCCGGGAAGGCCCTGGACGTCATCACGCTGGCGGACAGCCAGGACCTCACCGGGCTGGTCACGGGCCTGGACGGCTTCGCCACGGCCGAGATCGGCATGGTCGGCGACCCCGGCGCCCACTACACCGGCACCGTCAACTACGGCAACAAGAAGGTCACCGTCACCGACCTCACCTGGACCGCCCACAAGGGCGACGCGGACCTCAACGACGAGGTCGACGTCCTCGACCTGGCCAAGCTGGCCAACAACTTTGGGCGAAAGGACGACGCCGTCAACTGGGGCGTCGCCGACTTCGACCTCAACGGCGAGGTGGACGTGCTGGACCTGGCCGCCATCGCCA
>CAZNSB010000143.1:0-11118 GCA_964575155.1 uncultured Planctomycetaceae bacterium
CGACGTCTTCGCCTGGCTGTGCACGCTGGCGAACATCAACGACGTGGACCTGGCCAAGGCCGTCGAAAAGTACACCGTCGGCGGCGTGGAGGGATTCAAATAGCCGAAAGGCCCGGAATCTTCTTGCCAAGGCGGGGATTTCGGATAGAATGACGAGAGAGGAAGCACTTCTCGGGCGGGCCGCTCTAGGGTGTGCGGACCCGCCCGACGTGGCGGATCCTGGCAGGGGCCTCGCGATGCCGAATCCGGCCAGTCATGTCTGTCGTTCTTCTGTCGCGGTCGGAGGTACAGACCATGTCCAAGGGTAAGGTCAAGTGGTTCAGCAACACCAGGGGGTACGGGTTCATCCTGGGCGAGGGAACGGAGAAGGACATCTTCTTTCACCACAGCAGCATCCAGATGGAGGGGTATCGCAGCCTGAAGGAAGGCGACCCCGTCGAGTACGAGCTGGTGGAAGGCCCCAAAGGCCCCAAGGCCGAGAACGTCACCAGGCTGGCGGCGCCGGCGGCGGCCGAGGTCCAGTCCGAGCCGCCCGCCGGCGACCAGCCCGTGCCGCAGGCCTAGCAGTGGGTCACACATAGATTGGGTGGGTCGCGGCGAACGCGCTCCCAGGCGGCACGCAGCAGCGCCGGGCCACGCATTGGGTGCAGGGGGGCGGGTCCATTCACGCGACCGCGACGCGGGTGATGCGTTCACCGAGCCGGGTGATGATCTCGTAGGGGATGGTCCCGGCCAGGCGCGCGAGGTTGGCCACGCTGTGGGGGGCGGCCGGATCGTTGCTGATGACCTCCACGCGCTCGCCTACGGCGGCCTCGGGCACGCCGGTGATCTCGATGATCGTCTGGTCCATGCTGACGCGCCCGCGGACGGGGCAGTCGACCCCGCGGACGCGCATGGAGGCGGCGTCGGAGAAGGCGCAGGAGTACCCGTCGGCGTATCCGACCGGCACCAGCGCCACGCGGGCGGGGCTCGGGAAGCGGTAGGTCATCCCGTACCCGGTGGCCGCGCCGGCGGGAACGTCCTTGACCAGCACGATCGGCGCCGTCAGCCGAAGCGCCGGCCTCAAGGGCAGGACGTTGTGCAGCGTCTGGGCGGGCTGGTAGCCGTACACCGCCATCCCCGGGCGGATCATGTCCAGGTGGGTCTCCGGCAGGTCGATGGCGGCGGCGGAGTTGGCGGCGTGGAGGGTCAGGCCCTGGCGCCCGCCGCAGGCCTCGACGGCCTCGAGGAAGAGCCGCAACTGGCTGCGGGTGACGGTCTTGTCGCTGTCCTCGGCGCAGGCGAAGTGAGTGTACAGGCCGGTGAGGTGGAGGAAGTCGGCGTGGCGTGCCGCGTGGACGAGAGCGGGCGCGCCGGCCGGCGGGATGCCGCCGCGGGTCATGCCGGTGTCGATCTTGACGTGGATCTCGGCGGGCCGGCCGGCCTTCTTGGCGGCCTCCATCAGCAGGTCGATCTCGGCGGCCGCGGCCACCGTCAGGATCACGTCGTGGGCGATGAGCACGGCCAGGTCGTCGACGTTGGAGGCCCCGGCGGTGGTGAACATGAGCACCGGGCGCTGCCACCCCAGCCGGCGCAGCCCGACCGCCTCCGAGCAGATCGCCACCCCCAGCACGTCCGCCGCCAGCCCCAGGACGCTCAGCACCTGCCGGATGCCGTGCCCGTAAGCGTCCGCCTTGACGATGGGGCAGAGCTTCACCCCGGGGGCGAGACGGTCGGTGATGAGCTTGACGTTGTGCTGGATCGCGGAGACCGAGATTTCCGCCTGAAGGTAGCCGTTCATCACTTCCGGTGATTATACGGGCGACTCCCGCGCCGGAACATCCCATGCCGGCGCCCACGGGTATCATCGTCACGCAGGGGCGATCCGCTTGCCCGGAAATCGCCCCTGCCGTAGAATCGTACAGTAGGCCCGCCGCGCACAGGCCGATACGCCCGCAAGGACCGCCGCCATGACCTGCTCCCCGATGCAGAACCGGTTCACGCTCCACGGCGTCCGCCGGGAGGCTCCCGCGCCCCGCCGCGCCGCGGCCGCGGCCGCCCTGGCGGCCGCCGCCTGCCTGGCCGCCCCCGCCGGGGCGAACGGGCAGATGAAGGTCTACGAAACGCCCTATTACTTCATCCACACGGACCTCGGCCGCGAACAGGCGCGCGAGGCCGCCGTCCGCATGACCGCCATGGCCGAGGAGTATCACCGGCGGACCAAGGGCTTCGCCGGCGCCATACGGAAGAAGCTGCCGTTCTACCTGTTCCGCAGCGGGAAGGACTACTACGCCGCCGGCGGCATGCCCGCCAGCACGGGGGTGTACAAGGGCAACAAGCTGATGGCGATCGCCGGCGGGAGGGCCCCCGGGCGGACCTGGCACACGGTGCAGCACGAGGGCTTCCACCAGTTCGCCGATCACGTCATCTGCGGGAAGATCCCCGTGTGGGTCAACGAGGGCCTCGCCGAGTACTTCGGGCAGGCGGTCTTCACCGGCGACGGGTTCGTGGTGGGGGTGGTCCCGCCGCACCGGCTCAGGAGGGTGAAGGCGGCCATCGAGGCCGGCGCGTTCAAGCCCCTGCGGAAGATGATGCAGCTCAGCTACAAGGAATGGACCCGCTCGCTGGTCATCGCGAACTACGACCAGGCGTGGTCGATGATCCACTTCCTGGTCCACGGCGACGGCGGCAAGTACGTCGGGGCGCTCAACGGCTTCATGAACGACATCAGCCTGCGGCGGATGCGATACGAGCACGCCTGGGTAAAGAACTTCGGGCGCGACCTCGACGCCTTCCAGAAGCGCTACAGACACTACTGGCTCGCCCTCCCGCCCGACCCCACCGCCGAACTCTACCACCAGGCCGTCTTCGCCACCGTCACCAGCTTCTACGCCCGCGCCTACAGCCAGCGACAGCGCTTCGAGACCGCCGAGGCCTTCTTCGCCGCCGCCGAGGGCGACCGGCTCAAGATCAGCCCCAAGGACTGGCTCCCCCCGGCCCTGCTCGCCGCCAACCTCCCCAAGGCCCGCAAGCTGGGCAGGTGGGCCATCGAGGACGCCCCGCCCCGGCTGACGTGCCTGACCGGCGACGGCCAGAAGCTCGTCGGCACGTTCAATTTCCGCAACGGGCTGGTCAGGAGCGTCCGCGTGCGCGTCGCCGGGGCGGATGAGTCGCCGGCCAGCGGCCCGGCCGCGACGCGGCCGGCCTCCCGGCCGGCGGGGCCGCCGGCCTCGGACCCGGCCTCTCAACCCTCCGGCCCGGCCGACCCCCTCGCCAAGGCCATCGGCCTGGCGTGGACCTACGCCGCCACCGGCAAGACCGAAAGGGCTCGACGGATGCTCGCCGAGGCCATCAAGAACCACCCCCGCTCCCCCCACGTCGCCAAGGCCAGGCGCCTCCTGGACGAGATAGACAAGCAGACAGGAAACAGCCAGTAGCGAAACCTAAACGTGTAGCCGCGACCCGAAGGGGAGCGGGGGGCCAGGGCGTGAAATTCACAGTTTCGAATGTGACGGACTACTGGCTGAACAAAGAGACGGAGAATAGGCACGAACGGGCCGCCTGGTGCCGCGTCTCTCGTCCCTCCTGCCTCGCGCCCCGTGCCTGCTTCACTCGGGGACCTCGGTGATCTGCTTGTAGAAGCTGACGAAATCGTCCTTGCCGGACGACTTCATCACGGCCATGGCGTCGCGCGGGTGCTGGTCGAGCATGCCGGCGAGCATGTACGGGATGTGGTAGCCCCAGTCGATCTGCTCGCGGAGCGGGAGGATGTGGCTGCTGATGACCTCGAGGACCGGGACGATGTTGAACTTGGGGTTCTTCAGGAACCCCAGCAGCAGCTCCAGCGGGCAGTTGCCCGCCCCGCGCCCCAGCCCGTACAGCGTCCCGTCCACGAAGTTGGCGCCGCGGATGATGCTCTCGATGGTGTTGGCGAAGGCCAACTGCTGGCTGTTGTGGAAGTGCCCCCCGACCTCCTTGCCCTTGAGGTACATCTTGTACTTCTCGACGAGGTAATGGACCTCCTCGCTGTACAGGGCGCCGAAGCTGTCCACGACGTACACCGCCAGGACCTTGGTCTCCTCGTCGATCTGCTGGAGGGCCTCATCGAGGAAGGGCGAGCCCTCGTGGGAAATCGCCATGATGTTGATGGTGCACTCGTACCCCTTCCCCGTGGCGTTGTTCGCCAGGCGGATCGCCTTGTCGATGTCCTTGACGTAGGTGGCGATGCGGATCATGTCCACCACGGACTCGCTCTTTTCCCGGACGTCCTCGGCCGCCGCCTTGTGGGCGTCCTGCATGATCGACAGCTTCGTCCCGCGCGGGTCGATGCCGTCGGTGGCCTTGACGAGCATGTCCTCGTCGCAGAACCGCCACGGGCCGAACTCCGCCGGGTCGAACATCTCCTTGCTGTTGCGGTAGCCCAGCTCGACGTAGTCGATGCCCGCGGCGCAGGCGGCCTGGTACGCCGCCCGCACCGTCTCCAGCGTGAAGTGTGAGTCGTTGGTCAATCCGCCGTCGCGGATCGTGCAGTCCACCACCTTGATCTGCGGTCGAAACATCGGTCTTCACTCCCGAATCAGTCCGTGCTCCGGCCCGCCCCGCCAAGGGCGAAGACCGGAAGCGCTGCAGACTTAGCATTATACACAATTCCCGGCCGGCGGTCGCGTCCCTTCCGAATCAAGCCAAGATCGTGGGTCCACGGACAGATTGCGGCAACGGGAGGCGCCCCGAGTCCGGCGGCACGTCACCCGTTGCGCACATGGGACGTAACCGCTAGTCAACGCGCACGACGATGTCCGCCGGCTGCGCCACAAGCCCGGTGGCGGGGGCCACGGGGCCCTGCTTGCCGCCGTCGTCCTTGAGGTTCCGCCCGACGCTGTACAACACGTAGCCGGCGCCGGCGGGCCTGTAGATCAGCGGCTTGCCGCTGAGCACGTCGGGGGGAATCTCGCGAAGGTATCTCGGCTTGAGCCCTTCCAGCCTGGCGGGGTATCTGCCCGTCTCGGCCTTGCAGGTTGCCAGGGCCATGGCGGCCCGGGCGAGGTTGGCCTTGGCCAGGGCCGCGTCGTAGCCGTCCAGGCCCGCGCCGAGCGACAAGTCCCAACGAATGCAGGCAAACAGATTCGCCAGCTTCCGACTGACCCACATCCGGGCGCGCTCCATGGACTCCTCGAGATCCGGCGTGAGCTGCCGGGCGAGTTCCGTCGTGTCGGTGTCGGCGTAGAAGGCGTCGGCGTACCTTAGCTCCTGCTCCTTCAACTGGCTGATCGCCTTGGCCCTCTCCCCCGCCGGCGTCTTCGAGCACGCCTGGATGCGCCGGTCCTCCCATTCGTTGCAGGCGCGAAGCATCGAGTCCCAGTCGAACTGGTCGCGGGCCCACTTCCGCCCGGCGGGGGTGGTCAGGTCCGGTTCGCGCGCGGTCTCGACGACCCCGCGAGCAGTGAACATCACGCAGTCGAGATGTGTCAGGCGCTCGTTGCGGACGGCTTCGAGGAAGCCGGGGAGCTTCGGCAGGGCGCTCAGCTCGGCCAGGAACGCCCTCGCCTGCGCGCCCGTCAGGTTGCCGCTGGTGGCGATGGTGATGCAGGCGTCACAACCGGCGGACTCCATGCCCATCCCCACCAGCCGGCCTATGGCCCCCGGCTGGTGGGCAATGAGTCTTGCCAGTCTGCGGAGTGTCATAACGTCGGCCCAGGCGGCGTCGGCGTGGCCGCCGTGAAACCGCATCATCGCCCTCGCCAGCAGCGCCTGCAACAGCCTCCGCCAGCCGAGTCGGGGGGCTCCTACATCCAGCAGGAAGGGAGGATCCGAGCGGGACACCAGCGGCACGAAAAACCGCGGGCGTCGTGCCGCGGCCGTGACCAGCTCCAGCGGGCGCTGGTTTCGCGCCAGCCAAGCCGCGATCCACGGGTGGTCTTTTGCCGCCCAGGGGCGCTTGGTCGCCTGGTCCAGGGCCCGCTGCTGTTTTTCCCGGGCCTGACAGCGCCGCTCCCACTCCAGCTCCGCGCCGGGCGGGTCACACTGCCGGAGGTAGTCGCCGTCGGGCGGCAACGAGCGGATGTCCAGCAGCTCGAGCGTCCTGTCTCGAAGTTCCTCCTCGATCGTCTCGGGTCCCAGGGCGCGAAGCAGCAGGACGGCGGCGTTGTTGTCGGGCGTGACGCCTTTGCCGTACTTGTCATTGAGGTGCGTAACGTAGTTGATCGTCCCGTCCTTGTTGCACGGGCCGGAGACGTACGTGGTCAGCTTCGAAACGGTGAGCTTGACCACCCGCGGCGCGGGTTGGGTCGTCCCCTCCCGCCTCGGCGCGCAGCCGGCGAGCCCCCCGGTCACCAGCAGGACCAGAAAAACCGCATTCTGCCGGCGCTGTCCGGAGATCATGTTTGGATCCACCCCGTCAGCCTACCTTTTCCCTGTGACCGTCTGCCCACGACCATCGTGGCCCACTCCCGCGTCATTCTACGGCGCCCGCGGGCCCCGGACAAGCCGGCCTTCGCGCCCTCCCGCCCGCCGCCGGAGGCGCGGGCCGTCCCCGTGGCCGCACTGCGTCGATGTTCGCGACAGAGCGGCCCCGGCTCGTTCGGGGCGGGCG
The DNA here is from genome assembly GCA_964575155.1 of uncultured Planctomycetaceae bacterium. Lineage (GTDB taxonomy): Bacteria > Planctomycetota > Phycisphaerae > SM23-33 > SM23-33 > CAZNSB01. The sequence goes on from CAZNSB010000143.1 coordinate 6,569, forward strand.
CCCGTCCGCCGGGGGTCAAACCTCCGGCCAGACCTGCTTGCCGTCCTCGTCGGTGATGGTGATGGCATCGACGGGGCAGCTCCGGGCGGCGACCAGAATGGTCTCCTCGTCCTCGCCGGGCGGGTCGATCAGCTCGGCGATCTCATCGTCCCGCAGCCGGAACGACCCCGGCGCCTCCTCGCAGCAGTTCCCGCAGCCGATGCACTCTTCCTCGTTGACTACGATGGACCAGTTGGCCATGGCCACTTCCTCCGACGGGGTCTTTCCAGGCCGTCGCCTGAGGGGCAGCTCAACCGGACTATTATAGGCGCGCCTGGCGCCGGGCATCCAGAGGGCCGAGCCGACACGGGCCTCGCCGGCTACTTGCTGAACACGGCCGAGATGATCGGCCCGCTGATCCAGGAACGGGCCAGCCGGACGAACAGCCGGTTCTTCCACCCGGGGATGCAGACGACGCGCTTCCCGCCAAGCGCCTTCAGCGACGCCGCCACCACGTCCTCTGCGGACATCCACAGGCGAGGGGGGATCCGCGAGCGGTCGAACCGGTACTGCCCCGAGTCGTGGAACCCCGTGTACGTGAAGCCCGGGCACAGCGCCTGGACGCGGACCCCGGTGTCGGCCAGCTCCGCCTGCAGGGCCTCGGAAAAGACGTTCAGGTACGCCTTGGTCGCGCAGTAGGTGGTCTTGCCGGGTATGGCCCGGAAGCCGGCCACCGAGGAGACGTTGATGATGAACCCGCGGCGGCGGGCGATCATGCCCGGCAGCGCCGCCCGGCACAGGCGCACGCTCGCCACCACGTGGACGTGGATCATGTCCATGTGACTGGCCGGGGCCACCTCGGTGAAATCGCCGTGCATGCCGAACCCCGCGTTGTTGACCAGCATCTCCAGGTTCGGCGTCTCGGCGACGCGCCGCCGGACGCGTTCCACGCCGTCGGGCCGGCTCAGATCGGCGGGGCAGGCGGCCGCCGCCACGCCGTGGGCGCTCGCCAGCTCCTCGGCCAGCTCGCCCAGCAGGGCCTCCCGCCGGGCGACCAGCAGGAGATCGTATCCCCGCCGGGCCAGCTCGCGTGCGAAGACGGCCCCGATCCCGCTGGAGGCGCCGGTGACCACGGCGGCGGCCGCCTCGTCGGACCGCGCGAAGGGCTGCTCTGCCCGTCGGTTCATTTCTTCCCCATCCTCCGCCCTGAACGGTTCAGCTCCGTGGGCCTCCCCGCCCCGTGAGCTTAGCCGCAGACGCCGCCCCCGTCACGCAAAAAGACGTCCGCCGCCCGACTTGTCCCGGCGCGGCGAGGGGGGTATGCTCAACACGGCGGGGCAGGCGGGACGCGAAATGAACGAGGAATTCGAGCGACTGAAGCGTGCGGCCAGACAGTTGATCGAGACGGATCGGCTGCTGGCCGGGGACACGCTGGCTGCCGGCGGCGAGGTGCCGGCGCCGGCGGCGCCGGCCAAGGCAGGCACGCCCGCCCCCGCCGCGGCGGCGCCGGCGATGGCGGCCCCCGGCGGCTCTGCCGCGGCGAGGGGGCCTAAGGTCCCGCCGCTGAAGCTGAAGCTGCGGACCGCCGAGGCCAGGCGGAAGGCCGACGAGCTGGCGGCGCTGGACGCCGAGGAGGTCCGCCGCTGCACGAGGTGCCGGCTGTGCCGGGGGCGGACGAACACCGTCTTCGGCGAGGGGCACCCGGACGCGGAGATCTTCTTCATCGGCGAGGGCCCCGGAGAGGAGGAGGACCGCTCGGGCCGGCCTTTCGTCGGCCGGGCCGGAGAGCTGCTGTCCAAGATGATCCAGGCCATGGCCCTGACGCGGGAGGACGTGTACATCGGCAACGTCATCAAGTGCCGCGCGCCCGGGAACCGCGCCCCCGCCGCCGACGAGGCCGCCGCCTGCTGGGACCACCTGCTCAGGCAACTGAAGATCATCCGCCCGAAGGTCATCGTCACCCTCGGCAACCCCGCCACCCACGCGGTGCTGAACACGACGGCGGGCATCACCAAGATCCGCGGGCAGTGGCAGTCGCTGCCCCTGCTCGATACCGACCTGGCCGGCATCAAGGTCATGCCGACCTACCACCCCGCCTACGTGCTGCGGGCGTACACCGCCGAGAACCGGCGCAAGGTCTGGGAGGACCTCCAGAAGGTCATGGAAGAGCTCAAGCTGGGGGGAAAGAGGTAGAAGCAACCTCGCGGCGGCCGAGGACGCCCGTCCGGCACCCGCCCCCCGCCGCTCAGAACACGAACATGGTGCCGTCCTCGCGGCGGACGAGGGGCATGTAGGCGGGGTTGTAAGGGAACTTGGCGGCGGCGGACTCGTCGATCTCGACGCCCAGCCCGGGAAGCTCGTTGGGGTTGGCGTAGCCGGCCTCGACGCGGCACGGCGGGCCGACCACCTCGCAGATCTGCCGATGCTGGCGGAAATCGATCCACTCCTGCACGCCGAAGTTGGGCAGGGCGAGGTCGAGGTGTAGGGCGGCGGCCTGGCCGATGACGCCGAGGTCCATGGCCCCGTGGAAGGCGGTCTTGACGTGGTGGAACTCGGCGAAGGCGGCGATCTTGCGGGCCTCGGTCAGCCCGCCCACGTGCAGCGGGGCGATGCGGACGTAGTCGATCAGCCGACCCGCGATCAGCGGCATGGCCTGGCTGCGGTGGTGGAAGACCTCGCCCATCGCCAGCGGCGTCGAGGACGCCCGGCGGACGATCCGAAAGCCCTCCAGGTCCTCCGCCCGCAGGCAGTCCTCCAGGAAAAACAGCCGGACCGGCTCCAGCTCCCGCGCCAGCCGGGCCGCCTCCACCGCCGTCAGCCGCCCGTGCACGTCGTGGCCCAGTTCCTCGCGGACGCCGGCCAGGAAACTCGGTGTGGCCCTCAAATAGGGCTCCGGCTCGAAGACCTCCACGCCGGGCAGCCCCTCGCCGGCAGCGCCCGCCGAGGAGCTGATAGGCCGGCAGGTTGGCGAGCTTTCCCTTGATGTCCCACAGGGCGAGGTCGATGCCCCCGGCCGCCGATGTCGGTGACGATGGCGACCTTGCCGGCGAGGTCCGCGTACACGCCCCCGCGCGGCGTGAAGTCGAACTCTACGGACAATGGGCATCCTCCCCTACGTCACCCCACGCACCGCAGTGCGTGGGCTTGGTCACAACCTGCCGGGGTTGCCTTCCCGGCCGCTCGCCGCCTCGGGGTGGACCTCGCCCAGGCGGCGGACGTCCTTGTCCGTGCCCCGCGCCAGCACGAGGAAGGTCCGGGCGAGGATCCTCAGGTCGCCCCAGAAGCTCCGGTGCTCGAGGTAGTAGACGTCCCACTCGATCCGCTCGTCCCAGCTCAGGTGGGTGTCGCCGTGGATCTGTGCCAGTCCGGTGATGCCCGGCAGCGCGTCCAGCCGGCGTCGCTGGAAGGCGTCGTACCCGTCGGCCTGCTCGGGCACGGTGGGGCGCGGGCCGACCAGCGACATCCGCCCGCTCAGGACGTGAAACAGTTGCGGCAGCTCATCCAGCTTGTACTTGCGCAGGAAGCGCCCGACGCGGGTGACGGCCTGGTGGTCGGGGGCGATGACGATGGCGGGGTCGGGGTCGTGGACGTGATCGGCCCGCATGGTGCGGAACTTGACCATGCGGAAGGGCTTCCCGCCCTTCCCGGCCCGCTGCTGGGCGAAGAGCCCGCTGCCCCCGCCGCTGGTCCGCGCCAGAAGATACAGGACCACCACCAGCGGGCAGATCAGCAGCAGCCCCAGCAGCACCGCGGCGACGTCGAAGACGCGCTTGGAGATCTCGTACGCCCTGCCCATGCGCCGGGCAATTCTACAGCGCCGCCGAGGCGAAGGTTAGCCCTTACGAACCCCACGGGACGCAGCCCGCCGGCCCGGCCAAGCCCACGGACTGCGCTCCGTGGGACCTCTCGGGCCGATGCTCGAACCTACGCGCCCCCAACCCGGATCACGCCCACGCCGCATCTGCCGCGGCGGGCGCGAGGTGCGGGTACCCCACCTGGCGCTACGGGCCTTGGGCCGAGTCGAGCGCGGCGAACAGGTCGGCCTTGCGAAAGCTGCCGCGGAGGACGATGGGCGGGCGGTCTGACGGCGGGAGGACGGCGGTGACGGGCGGGCCGATCTGGCCCAGCTCGTCGAAGAGCATGGCGTTGGCGGGCATGCTGCGGTCGGTGACGTCGCCGTTGACGGCGAGCACGCCCCGCCGGGCGAGCTCGGCGGCGACCTCGCTGTCGCCGTAGATCCTCTTGTCGACGACGAGGCACTCGATGCACCAGGCGGCGGTGAACTTCACCAGCACGGTCTGCCCGCCGCGGCGGGCCCGGCGGATGCGGTCGGCGTCGAAGGGCACCATGACCGTCCGCCCGCCGGAGCGGGCCTGCTCGAGCTGGGCGGCGTCGAGGTCGGCGGTCTCGATCAGCGGGGTGGGCGGCGGGGTGAGCATGTACCACCCCGCGCCGGCGGCTATGCCCGCCGCGCACAGGCGGATCGCCCACTTCCGCCCGCGCGGGGTCAGGCCGGTCACCCACGCCCCCCACATCCCCATGCACCACGCCAGCACCACCGCGCACCCCCC
>CAZNSB010000144.1:0-11085 GCA_964575155.1 uncultured Planctomycetaceae bacterium
GCAGCGCCCCCGCGTCCGCCTGGTACTGCTCCCGGCAGCGCGGACAGAGCGCCCGCACCAGCCGCTGAGCCAGCACCCCCATCACGCTGGACGCGATCAGGAACGGCTCGACGTCCATGTCCAGCAATCGGGTGACGGCCCCCGCCGCGTCGTTGGTGTGCAGCGTGGAGAACACCAGGTGCCCGGTGAGGGCGGCCTGGACGGCGATGCGTGCGGTCTCGGGGTCGCGGATCTCCCCGAGCATGATGATGTCGGGGTCCTGTCGAAGCAGCGACCGCAGCGCCGCCGAGAAGGTGAACCCGATCCGCTCGTTGACCTGGAACTGGTTGACGGCGGGGAGGTTGAACTCGACGGGGTCCTCCACGGTGCAGATGTTCACCGCGTCGCTGCTGATCTCCCGCAGCACGCTGTAGAGGGTGGTGCTCTTGCCGCTGCCGGTGGGCCCGGTGACCAGGACGATGCCGTTGGGGGCGACGATCACCTTGCGCCACTCCTTGAGGGTCGCGTACCCGAAGCCCAGCTTCTCGATGTTCACCACCACCGACTGGTTGTCGATCACGCGGACGACGACCTTCTCTCCGGAACGCCCGTTCATGGTCGAGACGCGCAGGTCGACGGGCCGGCCCTGCATCAGCACGTGGATGCCCCCGTCCTGGGGCAGCCGACGCTCCGAAATGTCCAGCGACGACATGATCTTGATCCGGCTGACCAGCGCCGGGTGTATCTTGCGGGGCAGCCGCATCTTCTCGTGAAGCCGACCGTCCACCCGGTAACGCACCCGAACGATCTTGTCCTCCGGCTCGAGGTGGATGTCCGAGGCGCCCTCGCGGACGGCGTTGTAGATCAGGTAGTTCACCACCCGGACGACGGGGGAGTTTTCGCCGACGGCCTCCATGTCGGCGATGTCCTCCCCGGGCTCTTCGACGAGGGCCAGCTCTCCGGCCCCGACGTCCTCGATGATGTCCTCGATGACGAAGACGTTGGCCTGGGGCAGGTGCGTCTCCAGGGTGCTCTGGATGTCTCGCGCCGGCGAGCAGACGATCTGCACCTGGCAGTCGGTCATGCGGGCGATCTCCTCGATGAGGAAGACGTTGGCCGGCTCGGAGACGGCGGCGGTGAGGGTGTTCCGGACCTTGAACAGGGGCAGCACGCCGTGCTTCTTGAGGAACGCCCGGGGCAGCAGCTCCACCACCTTCGGGTCGGCGATGCGGGCGTTGACGCGGGCGAAGGGCACCCCGTACCCCCGCGCCAGCGCCTCCAGGATCGCCTCCTCCGTGCAGATCCCCTGCTGGACCAGCAGCTCGCCCAGCAGGAGCTGGTTGCCCTGGCTCCGCTGCCTGCGCAGGGCCTCGGCCAACTGCTCCTCGGTCACCGTCCCGCTCTTGACGAGCAGTCGCCCCAACTGCAACTTCTGATCGCTTCCGATCACGCTCATCGCATGGGCCTAGATGGTCTTGGCGGCCTCGGAAACGTCCTCGTACCTCTCGAAGGCGTTGTCCAGCCGCGTAATCTCAAAAATCTTCGATACGTTCTCGTCCAGGCGGGCCAGTTTCACCTGCCCCAGCCGCTCGCTGACCTGCTCCTGGAGCTTCAGCAGGTACTCCAGCGACGCCGAATCCACGAAGGGCACCTCCTCCAGGTCGAGCACCAGGTCGCGGACCTGGGGGTCCTTGAGTTGGGCCTCGGCGGCCCGCTTGAAGGCGTCCAGCGAATCGCCGGTCAGTTCGCCCCGGCAACTGAGGACGACGGCCTGGCCGTAGCTCTCGACTCTCACGTTCATGGACTGCCTCCGGGGGGCGCCCCGGCGTCGGAGACCCCGCGCAGCTCTTTCAGAAACGCCTCCAGGTCCAGCGACAGCAGCCGATCCACCAGGGCCGGGTCGAACTGCTTCCCGCTGCACCGGCGGACCTCCGCGACCACCTCATCCAGCGGCATGGCCTCGCGGTACGTCCGGCAGGAGGACATGGCGTCGAAGCTGTCGGCCAGTCCGACGATGAGGGCCTCGAGGGGGATTTCGTCCCCCGCCAGCCCGGCGGGATACCCCCGCCCGTCCGGGCGCTCGTGGTGGTACAGGACGGCGGGGAAGACGTCCTGCATCTGGCGGATGCCGCTGAGGATCGTGGCGCTGACCTCCGGGTGCTGCTTGACCTTCTCGTATTCCTCGTCGGTGAGCCTGCCCTTCTTCAGCAGGACCGACTCGGGCATGCCGATCTTGCCCACGTCGTGCAGCAGCCCGGCGAGGTACATCCGCCCGACCCGCTCCGGGTCGAACCCGGACAGCTCCGCCAGCTTGCGGGAAATCAGCGCCACCCGCCGGGAGTGCCCGCAGGTGTACGGGTCCTTGGCGTCGATGCTGGCGGTCAGGGCGTGCAGCATGCCCATCAGCAGGTCCTGGAGGTCCTCGTAGAGGTGGTGGTTCTCCAGGAAGACGGCGGCCCCCGAGCTGATGGAGCTGACGAGCTTCAGGTCGATCGTGTCGAACTCTCCGCCGATCTTGTTGATCCCGATCAGCACGCCCTTGTACTTCTCGGCGCTGGTCAGCGGGACGGCGATGAGGGAGCGGACGCCGCTGGCGGCGGCCCCCGCCCAGCCGACGCTTTCGGCGAACTGGTTCTCGATCGTCGCCCGCATCTCGCTCGCCAGCCGGGGCGCCAGGTGCTCCCGCACCAGCTCAGAGAGCTGCTCGGCGCTCAGGGGCGCCTGCCCCGTCAGGACCACCTGCTCGCTCCCGCCGCTGTGCTCGCGCGGGTGCAGGACGGCGCCGGCGGCCTGGATGTGGATGATCTCCAGCAGTTCCCGGCAGATGTTTTCGAGGAACTCGCCGGCGCCCTGGGTGACCCTCATGGACCCGCTGATGCGGTACAGCAGGGAGAGCTCCTCGTAGGTGTTGGCCAGGTTGGCCGACAGGGTCGCCAGCTCCTCCTTGGCGACCTGCTTGGCCTGCCCGTCCTCGACGAGCCACTGGAGCACCTCGCAGAGCGCTTGGGCGTGGTCGGCGTCGTAGCGGGCGTCTCGCCGGCAGAGGGTGGCCAGGAACTCGGCGTCGAGCCCGGCGTGGCTGCATGCGCGGGCGAAGGCCTCGGTCTCAGGCGTCTGGCGGGCAGGGAAGCACGCCACCACCGCGCCGGTCAGCCGGCGACGACGCCGCAGCGGCGCCGCCAGCATCCAGCACCCGCCGGGGGCGGCGGCGATCTCCGCCCGCCCCTCCAGGCACACCCGCTGGGCGAGCTGTCCCATGGCCTCCAGGGAGAGCTTCTTCTGCCCGCAGAACTGCTCGCAGAACTCCCCGCGCAGCGCCGGCGCCGTATCCGGCGCCCCCGTCGCCGCCCAGAAGGAGACGCTCAGCCCGAGCTTCTCCAGCCGGCGCCCCACCCGCTCCAGTGGCGAAGCGGGGCCAGCGGCCTGTCGCGTTGTCCGTGCTGCGGGTTGCGGCATTACGCAGGGCCTCCCGCTTGACCGGCATCGGCGCCGCCGATGAGCTGCTGGACCTTGCTGAGCACCTCGCGGGGGCTGAAAGGCTTGCTCAGCACGTCCACGATGCCGGCGGCCGCCATTACCTGCGGCTCGAGGTCAAACCCACGGGCGGTGAGCATGAGGATGGGCAGGTTCCGGGTGCGCTCGTTGGCCTGAAGCTTCAGGCACAGCTCCAGCCCGCTGAGGAAGGGCATCTGGTAGTCGGTGCAGACCAGGTCGGGCTCTTCGGCCAGGCACAGCTCCAGCGCCTCCTCCCCGTCGGTGGCGACCACCACCTCGTACCCGGCGTTGGTCAGCTTCATGGACAGGACGTGGCGAATGTGGGCCTCGTCGTCCGCGACCAGAACCTTCCTGCTCATTACACCGTTCCCTATTCCAGGACGGGCAGCTCGAAGCGGAAGCTGCTGCCGCGCCCGGGCCCGCTGGTGACGGACAGGCGCCCGTCGTGCACCGTCTCGATGATGCGCTTGACCAGGGTCAACCCCAGCCCGGTGCCCTTGGCCATCTTGACATGCCCCCCGGCTCGGTAGAACTTGTCGAAGATGCGGGGCAGCTCCTCGGGGCCGATGCCGACGCCGGTGTCGCGGACCTCGCAGACGGCCATTGACCCCCGCTCGTCCACCCCGGCCGAGACGGTGACCTCCCCGCCGGGGGGTGTGTACTTGAGGGCGTTGCCCACCAGGTTCAGAATCGCCTGGTAGATCATGTCCCGGGCGCCCTCCACGGCCGCGGCCGCCGGCTCCAGCCGAGAAACCAGCCCGACCTCCCTGGCCTTCGCCTGCGGAGAGAGGACCTCCACCACGTGTCGGGCCACGTCGGTCAGGTTGACCGCCTCGCGGGCCACACGCATCACCCCCGACTCGATCCGGGAAATGTTGAGGATGTTGTCGATCAGCCGGGTCAGCCGGTCGGCCTCGCCGGCGATGATCTCGTAGAACTCCCGCCGGGTGTTCTCGTCCCTGGCCTCGTTGTCCAGGAGCATCTCCACGTAGGCCTTGACCGAGCAGAGGGGGGTGCGCAGCTCGTGGGAGACGCTGGAGACGAAGTCGGTCTTCATCTGGGCGGTCTCCCTCTCCCGGGTCATGTCGTGGAGGACCGCCACCACGCCGGAGACCTCCTCGGGGACCTGGGGGGCCATCACGCAGGAGAGGGTGACCTTGTAGGTCCTCGGCGGGGGGGGCTGGTCGATGTCGTGCTCCACGACCCTGCGGGCGAAGCCCCGCCCGCCGCTGCGGGTCTGCCGGATCAGCCGGATGAGCCTGGCGTCCTGGATGATGTGATCGAGGTCCTTCCGGAAGCTGTGGGCGAGCTTGAACCCCAGCAGCTTCTCGGCGGCGTCGTTGGCCAGGATCAGCTCGTCGAAGCGGTTGGTGACGATGACGGCGTCGGAGATGGAAAAGATGATGGCCTCGGTGTGCCTCTTCTCCGCCTCCGCCAGCCGGGATGCGATCTGCAGCTCGCGGTTGGCGCCCTCCAGGGCCTGCATCTCCTGGCGGACGGTGGCAAGGAAGCGGTTGAGGGGCATGGTGATCTGCTCCAGCTCCTCGCCGCCCTTGACCATGACCATGCCGATCTTCTCCTCGCGGGCCATCTTCTCCAGTTGCCCCGCGATGCTCCTGAAGCCGCAGTGGATGTTCCGCCAGAAGATGGCCAGCAGCAGGATCGTCAGGGCCGCCACCAGCCCCAGCACGAGGCCGTCCAGGCTGCCCGTCCGGACCTCGTACCCGCGCAGCGTCATCATCGTCGCGTAGTAGGCGGCGCTGGCGCCGAGGGAGACCAACACCACGCTGGCCAGTCCCACTCGCTTCGCCGTGGTCATGATCCTGTCCTCGCTGCCCACCCCGGCATCCCCGGCGAGGGCAGGCCGCGCCGGCTCCCCCGGCGCGACGCCCCCCCTGCGGGGGCCCGGAGGCCGTCCCTAACGAATCTTCTCCTGCTTCCGTCCGGTCGCCCCCAGCAGGGCCTTGGCCAGCCTGTGCTCCGGGTCCGACCGCAGCACCCTCCGGTAACAGTCGGCGGCCTGGTCGTCCTGGCCCATCTGCTGGTGGCACCGTCCCCGCAGGCAGAGGACGGTGGTGTCCTGGGGGTGCTTGCTCGATGCCTCCTTCAGGAGCCTCAAGGCGTCGGCGGGCCTGCCGCTGCGGAGCAGACCGCAGGCCAGCACGATGGCGGGCTCCAGCGGGTCGCCGCCCAGGGCCAGGACCCGTCGAGCGGCGGCCGACGCCCCGGTCAGGTCGCCGAGGGCCAAAGCGGCCCTGGCCAGGGCCCCCCAGACGCGGGCGGACCCCGGCTCGATGCCGGCGGCGGCCTCATAGGCGTCCCTGGCCTTGCGCGGGCGGTCCAGGGCCATCTGGCTGTCGCCGATCATGAGGTACACCCACAGCGTCTTGCCCTGGTACGCCGGGGCCGAGGCCAACCCCTCCAGCCTCTTCAACGCCCGGTCGTGCCGCCCGGCAAAGAAGTAGGCCTTGGCCAGGCCCTCCCGACCGACGGGGCCCTTGGGATCGGCGTCCAGGCAATGCTGGTAGAACCCGATGGCTCGCTCCGGCTGGCCGACGAGCATCGCCAGCTCGCCGGCGAGGGCATGCAGAGGCAGGCTCACGTCCCGACGCTCCAGCCGGGTCGACAGGAGATCCAGCCCCTCCGCCGGCTTGCCCATCGCCACCAGCACCTCGGCGGAAGCGGCCACGTAGGCGTCCTCGGAGGGGTCCAATGCCCGGGCCCGCTGGTAATACTTCAACGCCTCCAGGTGCTCGCCTCGCTTCTCCAAGGCCACGCCCAGCAGATGGGCCACCTGGGGATTGTCGTCGGCCAGCACCTCGCCGATCCGCAGCTCCTCCACGGCCCTGGCGTAGTGTCCCTCCTCGATGAGGGCCTTCGCCAGCAGGATGCGGGCCGGCAGGCTGCTCTGATCCAACTGCAGCGCTTCCAGGGCGGTGGTCCGGGCCTTCTTCAGGTCCCCGACCCTCAGGTGCTCTTGGGCCAGCCCGCACATGACCCCGGCCCGGGCCTGGCTCCATCGCTCGTAGGACCGGGCCTTCTGGTCGTTCTTCACTCCGCAGCCGGTGATCAGCCCGACCACCGCTGCCATGATCATCACTCGTTTCATAGCCAGCTCCTTCTGGTTTTCACTAAACTTTGCAGAATTCCCAAATTCACAGGCACTTCCAAAAAAATACGCGATGCCTGCCCCGGCGTCACTTCGGCCGGACGCTCTCCCCGCCCGCCGGGCGCGTCGTTACGGGGACCCGCTGCTTCTTGAGGGCCTTCTTCTCCTTGTCCACGCACCACGGCGGCGTGGCGTCCACAGGCAGCTCCGGGCGGACGCCGATGCCCATGGCGTCGCGGATCTCCTTCTCAAGCTGCATGCCGTCTCGCGGCTTCATGGGCTGGACGACCTTCTCGAGGGGGTGCCCGAGCTCCTGCATGATCATCCGCTGGACGACGGTGTTGATGCTGGAATGGCGCGACTCGGTGGCCCAGATGGCCTGGTCGGTGAGGCGTTCCTTCAGCCGGATTGCCTCCTCCATCCGGGGCTCGAGGGAGACGGCCATGTTCACGTCCCACAGCGCCTTGTCGTGCCGGCCGGCGGAGATGTGCCTGCGGGCGGCCCGCATGTGCGACTGAGCCAGCCGGTCGCGCCCGAACCACATCAGTCCCTGGCGGGCGCCGAGGCGGAATCGGCGGGTCTGGTCTCTCATCTGCTCGGAGACGATCTCGTCGGGAGGGTGCTTGATGATGTGGGGGGTGAGCAGGATGATGATCTCGGCCCGGTCGGTGGTCTCGGTCCGCGACCGGAAGAGCACGCCCAGCCAGGGGATGTTCCCCAGCCCGGGGATCTGCGAGCGGCTGTTGGTGGTGTTCTCGCGGAAGAGCCCGCCGATGACGATGGTGTGCCCGTCCCTGACCAGCACGTTGGTGGTCAGCTCGGTGGTCGACTCGGTGGGCAGCGCCAGAGCCCCCTGCACGTTGACGGAGCCGTCGGAGTCCTCGGGGTGGATCTCCAGGCGGACGTACCCGTCCCTGGCCACGAAGGGGCGGACCACCAGCTTGGTGCCGGTTTCGAGGAACTCGACGGTCTGGGTGGCGGTGGTCTCGCTGATGGTGGTGGTGATGTACCCGTTGCGGTTCCCGACGAGGACCTCCCCGCGCTGCTTGTTCACGATCAGCAGCTTCGGATTGGCCAGCACGACGATGTCGCTGACGGTCTCCAGGGCCCGGACGAAGAAGGAGATGTTGTTGGAGATGAACCCGATGGTCAGCCCGCCGGCGGGGACGGCCCCGGCGAAGCCGTCGGTGCGGATGGTGGCGGCGGCCTTGTCCAACTGCGCGCCGGCGACCGCATTGGCGGTGGGGGTGAGGGTGGTGTAGCCGGTGCTGGTCGCGCCGATGCCGCGGAAGTCCACCCCCGCCAGCGTGTTGAAGTCGATGCCCAGCGCGTTGCCCTCGGTCAGGTCGGCCTGAAGAATGGTCGCCTCGACCAGCACCTGGAGCGGGCGGACGTCCAGCTCGGCGAGGATCTTGGTGATCTGCTGGAGGTTCTCGGGGTAGTCCTTGACCACGATGACGTCTTCGCCGGCGAGGTTGTTCCCGCCGGCGGCGTCCCCGCTGGTGGCCACGCCCACCTCGGCGTCCGGGGACACCGACGCCGACCCGTCCTTGCTCAGCGCCGGCTCGATGAGCGTCTTGGCGTCGGAGCTCTTGATGTAGTTGAGCTTGAAGACCTTCACCCCGAGTTGGCGCTGGGCGGCCTGGAGGTCGTCGTACTGCTTCGGGGTCATCACGGTGATGAAGTTGGCCTTGCGGACGTACCAGAATCCGGCGGACTTCAGCACCGCCTCCAGGGCCTCGGTGAAGGTCACGTCGTAGAGGTCGGCGGTGACCGTCCCCTGCACCTCCTTGGTCGCGATGATGTTGGTCTTGCTTTGGGTGCTCAGCAGTTGCAGGACCCGACGGAGGTCCGCGCCCTGCACGTGCAGCTCGACCGTGCCGCGCTCATTCACGTTCAGGTCGGCCCCGCCCGCGGCCCCTTCGCCGGGGGCCGGGGTGGGGGACCTCTCCTGGGCGACGCCGTCGCCTGCCACCAGGAAGCACACGGCTCCCGCCAGGCAGGCACAGGCCATCGCCCGTCGCAGGCGATCCATCCTCTTCATTGCCGTACTCCTTACTAGGGTGACCCGCCCTCCCAGGGCAGATCCGCTTCTGTAGCGTTTTCTTTTTTTCCAACGCGCGCCTCGGCCGGCGCGCGGGGGCGGAGGCAAACGTCGGTCAGTCCATGCGCAGCTCCACGTCCACGCCGTCCCTGCTGACGGTGCAGCAATCCCAGGCGATCCGCTTCAGCCGGAAACCGCTGACACACTCTCCCTCCCGAAGCACCTGTCCGTTGATCAGGGCGGTGGGCGAGCTTCCCAACATGGTGCTTTGCAGCGAGAGGGACTGTGCGTGGGTGCGAATGGCCCGGATGCGGGAGAGCTCCTCGATGTCGGCCTGCTGCTTTCGGAGCACCCGCTGATAGATGGTGCCCAGCCAGCCGGCGACGCTGCCCCCGGAGCCGGTCTGCAAGCCCCCGTCCCCCAAGCGAAGCGGGAAGTAGGTCAGGTTGGCCTTGAACAGATCGCGGGTGATGGAGCGGTCCATGCGGGCGACGTATTCCTCTCGCCGCACCTGCGCGCGGGGGTTCCCCGCGCCCGTCCACGTCGGAAGGGGCGCCGGGCGCGGGGGCGGGGTGAGCGTGTGGTCTTCCCCCCCCCGGGGAGCGGGCGTCTCGGCGCTGGCCCGGCCGGGGAGGCTGTGGGTGACCACCAGCCTGCCCCCGATCACGCCGGCCACCGCCAGCAGCACCGCCAGAATGGCCGTCTTCTTCTTGTCCCGCCCCAGCTCGGCCTTCAAGCGGGCCTTCCAGTCGCTCAGGTTGGAGGGCATCTTCACCATCGCCGCGATCGCCTCATTGCTCCGTGAAATAGATGCTCATGCCCAGCTCGATCGCCAGGTCTTCGCTGCCTCGGATCGGCTCGATCTTCAGCTCCTCGATTCGCGTCAGCCGGGTCATCCCGTCCACCCGACCGAGGAAGCCCGCCAGGGCCAGGAACGAGCCCTCGAACTTCATGGTGATCGGCAGCCGGTTGTACAGCGGCCCGCGGGTCGGCCGGCCCGGCTGGATGATCTGGTTGACGAGCTTTTCCTCCGAGAGGTTGGCGGAGATCTCCCGGAGGAACCCGGCGAGCTCCTTCCGCTGGGGCAGGCGGCGGTCCCAGTCCTTGTTGTAGCGCCGCTTCATCACCCCGATCTCGCGGGCCATGCTCGGAACGAAATCGGCCTTGGCCGAGTCGGCGGCGAGCTTCCGCCGGCATTCGGCCGTCGACGCCCGGACCTCGCCCAGGTCCGCCGACTGGGTGCGATGGATCACCAGGAGGTACCCGGCCGTGACCGTCACCACGATTCCCAGCACGATCGCGTTGTCATGAGGCACTCGCATGCCGGTTTCCGCTGCTCGGGCCTATCGCATCAGGTAACAGCTCGCCTCGAACTGGCGGGCCGTTCTGTGGTGGAAGTTGACGGTCCTGGCGTAGCCCATGTTCACGTCCTCGAACAGGCAGCTCGCCGAGAGCTGCCCGATGAAGTTCGCCACGTCCACGTCCGACGGGGCCAGCCCGGTGATCACCAGCCGGAGCCGGCGAACGGCTCGCCCCTTGCGGCGGGGGCCGGCGGCGACGGCCAGGCGGGCGGACCGGTGGACGGCGGCCCCGCGGGTCTGCTCCGGGTCCTCCCGGACATCGACGGTCTCCAGCTCCAGGGTCGAGAGGGCGAGGTTGGGGGGCATGATGCGGCAGAGTTCGGCCAGGGCGGCGGTGCAGTCGGCCCGGCTTCCGAGCTGGGCGTCGATGCGCTTCTTGATGAGCAGGTCGGCCATTTGCCGCTCCAGCGGGGCGATCGCCCCTACCTGTCGCTCGACGTTGGCGGCGCGTTCGCCCAGGGACGCCAGATCGGCCCGGGCGGCGGCGATCCGGTAGTGCCGGATCACCGTCAGGGCGATCATGGCCAGGACGCACGCCGCCAGCAGGTAGCCGGTGCGGACCAGCCGACCCCGGCGATCCCGCTGACGCCGGATGCGATCAGGCAGAAACTCGATCTCGTTCATGTCCGAACTTCCTGCCGGCGCCCCCGCCGGTCAAGTCGCGCAGCGCCAACCCCGCCGCCACCGACCACTCCGTCATGACCCCCCGGCGGTCGGAGCCCAGGTCCACCCCGCCGATCTCCACGCCGCGCAGGGGCTCCCCGATCACGCACCCGCAATCCAGGCACTCGCTGAGGAGCCTGACCACCGCCGGGTCGTACGCCTCGCCTCCGGTCAGAGTCACTTCCGCCGGGCGAAGCCCGCGGAACGTCACCGAGCAGTACCGCAGGCACAGGCTGATCTCGCGAGCCAGGGCCTCGACGGGGCTTCGAACGGCGTCGATGACGGACCACTGCAACTGGTCGTTGCCGGCGCCGTCCGGTGTGCCCGACTCGAACGCCCGGCTCCGCAGGTGCCGGGCTTCCTCGTAGCTGAGGTTCAATTCCTTGGCGACGTTGCGGTTGAACCGGTCGCCGGCGACGTCGATGGTCTTGATC
>CAZNSB010000145.1:0-11057 GCA_964575155.1 uncultured Planctomycetaceae bacterium
GTTCTTGTCCCGTCATCTTCCCCCGACTGTTACCTTGGATTGAACCAGGCCGAAAGGTCGCCCTCAGCCTGGGCCTGGATGCGCCAGGCGATGCGTTTGACCAGGTACTGCTTGTGGCCGGAGCGGGTCTCCTCGCCGAAGACCTCGACGTGCTTGGCCCGCAGTTCTGTCACGGTCATCCGCTTCAGGGCGCTGATCTCCGTGCCTACGTTCAGTGCCATGTCGAACTCCTCTCGCGTTCTCGCCGGCGTTAACCAGCGGGGCCATGAGGGCTCGACGTGGCGCCCCCCTCAAGGCAATCCCGGCCAGATTCCGGAGCTTTTTCGGCCATGCCGGATTCGCCAGAAACTGGCGATGTCTTGGCACAGCTACGCAGACGCAGCACGCCTCCGGCGAGGATGGCGGCGATTTCGTGTCGGCGTTGGGCCGGGGTCAGGTGGGCGGGATCGTCCAGCATGTGGCGCATTGCGGGCTCCTTGCGGATGTGCCCACAACGGCCTTCGCCTGGCGACCAGCACGCTGTCTGGCGGGGATTCGGAGAAGCTGTCTCTGCTGTTTGCTTACGCCGTGGAAGTTCGAAACGTCGGGCCGGGGTCCGAAACGGACGCGGTTGTTAACACAGAGAGGGCTGTTCAACAAAGAGCCCGAGAGTTCGCGGCGAGATTCTCGACCATCGGCGGCAACCGTCCACGGTCACGGTCGGCCCCCAGCCTCGCCCTCGCGGAACAGAGAGCGCCCCGGCGGGTTGCCTGGCGGCCGTAAGTCTTTGGCGGCAACGAGTAAGGAAAACGCCCGAGGGCTCTCGCTCTCGGGCGTTTCCGTTAACCTGAACTTGCGGACGAATCCGCAAGATTGATTCTGGCTCCCCGAACGCAACCCTCTTCATAAGCGCTCTCAAATCGAGAAACGATAGAACATGCTGTGGTCGAGGAGGTTATGCGGTTCGAGTCTCGTTCGGTCGGGTGCCGAACGGTCGCAACCCTTTACGAACTCCGCGCTGTCGGCGCTCTCGAAGGCCGTTAACCGTCGTGCCGCACTTCGGAATGTCCGCGCAACGGGGACGCCGGTCCACCGTCATGGGGAGCCCTATGTTCCCCGCTCCAGCCTCAACTCGCCCAACTCAGAGGCGCCACGCGTTGAGCCGCGCTTACCCTCTGCTATGACGGACAACGCCACGGCGGCACGTCGGACGTCATCCTCGCGGGTGAAGGGGCCGAAGCTCAGCCTGCATGTGCCTGCTGGGAATGTCCCGATGGCCTGATGGGCCAGCGGGGCGCAGTGGAGGCCGGGGCGGGTCAGGATGCCAGCTTCGGCCTCCAACGCCGCCGCCAAGCGGGTCGGGCACATTCCACCGATGTTGACGCTGAAGACCCCCACTCGCTGCTCAGGGTCCCCAGTGCCATACGGGGTCAGATGAGGTATGCCTGAGGTCAGTGACGCGAACACTCGGCATAGTCGCCAGTCGTGTTTGCGTATGGCCCTCACGCTTCGGCGAAGCAGCCAGTCGATGGCCTCCGACAGGCCGGCCAGGCCGATCAGGTTGTGGGAGCCCACCTCGAGCTTCTGGGGCATCTCCTCCGGCTGGGCGGTCCGCTCCGAGCTGCTGCCCGTGCCGCCTTCCTTGATGGTTTGAAGGAGCTTCTCGGTGCCGGGACGTACGTACAGGCCACCGGTGCCCAGCGGCCCGAGGAGGCCTTTGTGGCCGGGGAACGCCAGGAAGTCGCAGCCCAACGCTCGAACGTCAACCGGCACGTGCCCGACGGCCTGAGCCCCGTCGATAAGGCAGGGCACCCCGTTCTCGCGAGCGATGCGGCAGACCTCCCGCGCGGGCTGGAGGCCCCCCGTGACGTTCGAGGCGAAGGTGCAGATGATCAGTCTCGTCCTGCGAGTCAGGGTTTTGCGGACTTGGTCGGGGTCGACCAGGCCGGTCGTCGAATCGCATGGGATGACGATCCTCTGCACCCCGGCCGTCTGGCGGAGGGCCTCCAAGGGGCGGAGAACGGAGTTGTGCTCCATGGCCGTTGTGACGACCTGCGCCCCCGGCGCAGCGAAGTTTAGGATCCCGTGAATGGCCACCGACAGGGCCTCCGAGCAGTTCATCGTGAAGGCGATCCGCTCGGGTCCCTCTGCCCCGATCAGCTCGGCCAGCCTGCTCCGGCACCTCTCCAGGATCTCCCCGGCGGCGCGGGATTCGGCGTATGCCCCCCGGCCTGCAGACGTGCCGACGTTGACGGCGAAGTCGATCATGGCATCCAGGACGCACCTGGGCTTGGGAAAGCTCGTGGAGGCGTTGTCCATGTAAAGCCGGTCCGCTGGCCTGGGACAACCAAGCAGACACTCGTGCGCGATCCTGACCGGTACCCGACGGCCTGTCTTGCTGTCTCGCATGGCCGCAGCTCCTCAGTCGCCTGCAAAGGCGAGCAGCTTCCGGCAAGCTGAGGTTTCGCCCCTAATCTTTCCTGAACAGCCCGCCCAAGAGCGAGGCCAAGAGGGACATCAGCTTCGCCACGGCGTGCATGACGACCACGATCAGCGCCACCAAGCAGGCTTTCACTTGCGAGCCCTCTTCCCCAGCGCTGCGGCCTTGTCCACTCCGGCCCGAAGAGCGCCGCCGCCGACGGCGGCCAACAGCACGTAGACCCAGCCGGGGATCTCCACGCCGCAGGCCTGGAGTCCGCCCACGACAAAGGTCGCGGCCACGATGAAGTAGGTCTTCTTGCCCTTTAGCCACTCGATCATCTTCTGCATGGTAATTTCTCCGATTACTTGAAGACGGCCACGATCACCGCCGCCGCCACCGCCGCCAAGACCGCGAGGACCTTCCAGAACCGATCGCCGCATCGACGGGCCGTCTCGGCGGAGGCCTCGAGCCCCGCAACGCGATCCAGCAGTGAGTCCTTCGGTGCCCCGTCGCCAAGGACGGCCTTGCCAACGGCATCGAGCTTTGCGGAGAGCGCCGCTTGGCCCTCGCTCAGGCGAGCGCACTGGACCGTGATCCGCTGGAACGCCTCGACACACGGCAGCGGCATGCCCTCCCCGCAAGGCCGGGCGCCGCCGGAGGCGACTGTCGTCGGTGGTCCGCCCATCTCACATTCCCACGAAGATGGCCGGCAGCAGGGGGCGCAGCATCTGCAACACGGTAATCAGGAGGTTCTGCTCCACCCGGCCGGCGACGTAGTCCTCCACGGCCTGCCGGTAGGCCGGCGAAAGCGTGAAGTCGCTGATGACGTCGGGGTTCACCTGGAGCGGCTTGGGCAGCGAGGACATCGCCGGGAATTTCTGCTGCTCGGCGTCGATAACATCTGCGGTCCTTTCCAGGACGGTCTGGACGGCGTCCGCCAACTGCCGACGGGCCACGACGACGGGATCGGTCTCGCTGGAATTGGTCATGGTTGACTACCTCCTCCCGCCCCGGCGGGCGCAGTCGCCCGGTTCAGGGCCGGGAACGCCGCCTGGAGAAGGCCTGAAACCTCCTGCTGGGTTCTCTCCAGTTCGTTGCGGACCTCGATCTCGCCTGACGAGAGCCGCCGAGCCTTCTGAATCAGGTCCAGCGCGGCTTCCTGGGTGCGCGTCTTGCGGTCGAAGATCGTGGAGACGGCCTGGCGGCTGGCGAGGATTTCGGCGAGGCGCTGATCGTAAAGGTTCTTCCCCTGCTCGATGTCGGCGATGGCCACACTGCCGCCGTTCCGCTCGGCCAGGCGGCGAAAGTCCGTCAGGAAGGCCTTGTCGAGCGCCGCCTGCTGGTCCTGGCTCTGCTTCGCCAATGCCGCCCGGAGCTCTTCGTCGGCCCGTAAATTCGCCCGGACCGCCTCCTCCGCGGTACTCAGAAGGTTGAGGGTGGCCCGGGGGGCAGCGCAGCCGCCACAACCCAGCGCGAGCATGACCGCCGCCTGGCCCAAGCGCCGTAGCAGGGCCCCGCGCCAAATGGCCTTCGGTGCGTGATAATTCATCACAGTCTCGTCCCGCGCGAAAATCCTGGTTCCCGCCTCCGATCCGGAGAGACCGCCTCCCCGGACCAGAGGCCCGTCGCCGCCCGACCGCTCGGTGCGGGCAACGCCGCCACTCCACTTCTGAGAGGAGTCCCCTGCGTGTTGTTACAGTAATCCTCCTTCGTGCCCACCCTCGCGCTCTGAGTCGGGCCGTCGGCGTGGCCCGTCTGCTCCGGCGCCCGCTCGATCCTCCGCTGAGGCCCCGACCGACGAGACCGCTGCCCGCATCATGTGGGCTACCCAGCCGATTACCGTCCCGGGATCCCTTCCGGCCACGTAGTCTTCCAAGGCAGCCCGATAGGGCGCCGCGCTGACAAGTTCCCTCAGCCGCCTGGGGTCCACGTCCCCCGCCCGCGGCGATGACGAGCTGTTCGTCACGCTCATGCCGGGGCTGCCACCTTCGGCGGAGATGGCCTCGGCAGCCCTGCAGAACACCGCAGTCAAGGCCGCCGCGAGCTCCTTGCGGGCAGCCTGCGGGGACCGCGATTGGTCCCAACCAAGGCCGCGCCGAACCAGAACCGATAGCCTCTCGCGAAGGCGGTGAAGTACCACCCCGAAGTGATTCGGAGTGACCGGCCGCGGCCGGCCCACCCCCAACAGGCGGGCCACGTCGGGTAGCAGGGCGTTGGCCTTGGGCACCAAGGCTTCCCGGGGGACGCGGCTCTCGGACAGCCAGTCCAGCAGAATCAATCGGCGTTCCTCGGTCAGCTCCACCTCGCCGACGTCGCCAGGGCAGGACTGAAAACCTGCCAGCGCCATCAGCACGGCCACGTGCGACGGGCAGCGGTCGGCGACGCTCTCCGCCCAGAGCTGGGCAGCCGCCGCTCTCATTGCCTCGAACGGATCACCCGTGATAGACATCTTCGGCCTCCTTTCCGCCCCTCGGACGGCCGTTTCCCGGCCCCGTCGCAAGGCGGGGGTCCGGCGGGCTGTAGTAGGGCCCCTTGGAGTCGAAGGAGACGGCACAAGCGGCCAGGAAGTTCACCCCGACCAAGCGCAGACGGGTGCGCGCCTTCAGCTCTCCATCGCAGCCCGGGCAGACGTTCTGACCCAAACGCAGGAGGTCTCGCCCACAGCCCGTGCAGTACGCCGCCCGGAACCGAACGATCGCCGCCAAGCCGCTCTGGATCGCATGGCGCCCGAAAACGGAGTACACCAGGCCATCCGGCAGGAATCGCGAGGGATTAACTTGGCCGAGCAGGCCATGCCGAAACGAGCGCCAGATGCTGTCGCTGCTGGGGCACCAGCCGAAGGGCCTGTCAATCGCTTTCCGGGCTCCGACTGCCTCCAGCACGAGACGCAGTCTCGCCACGCTCAACAGCCAGAGCTCCGAAAGGGGGACGTAAAGGCCTTCCCACAGCGGCGTCTCGCGCCTACGCGCGGGCACCGGGTCGGGAGGCCCCTTCTCGTCCTGCTCCGGCGGGAGTTGGCGCTTAAGGGCATTCAGTCGGGTCATCCTGACGGCCCCGCGGAGGACGGGGACGAGCATCGCGGCGACCTCGCGCTGATAGCGCTCACCCAGGGAACCCCGCGTCATCGCCTCAGCCACGTAGGCCGAGGTCACGGCCGCGGCCGCATCTTCGCTGGCGAGGCGCCCTTCGCTTTCCGCCTCGACCTGACCACACCATTCGCGGATTTCAGGCCGGCGGAGGACTCCCTTGGTCTCGGCGAGGAATGCGGCAGGCTTCCGCGCATCCGTCTCGACGTTGCGGTCAGCGTAGGAGGCGATGGCCAAAGTCACCTCATCCGGGAGCAACAACAGGGCCCTTCGCGCCTGCTCTCCACGCTCGCGTGGGCCGACCATCCGCCTGGTGACTTTCGTAGCTTCAATCATGACCTTCTCGCGTGGCACCTTCATGATCCGGGAGGGACCGGACTTATCTGTGACTTCGCGATGATTTCTCTATCCATTCGCGGCCGAGATTGCGGGAAGGATCAGACAGTACGGTGCGGCCGCGCCGTCGAAGTAGTACGCGTGCCCCGTCCTGCTGACCGTGTAGTGCGCCTGGGTAGTGCGGCGGATGAACGGACCGTCACCGCGCCCGCCTTGGACCGCCCGGCGAATTCGAACCAGCCTCTTGCCCAAGGTGTTCGGCCGCAGGTACTCCGTGTCAGGCAGGAGCGGTGCGAGATTGTCGGCGCCGAAGAATACGTTCGCGTGTTCAACCAGGACGACGAGCGTGTTCAAGTCTTCCGACTGAAGGGAGGTATCCCCGATCCTGCGGAGCTTCCCGCGTCGCCCCGGCAGCCGCGTCAGCAGCAGGCCGCGCGCGAGGTCCATGAAGAAGTCGAATTCCTCCGGCCTGATGCGCCCCAGCTCCTCCTCGCTCAGCCGCCGCCGGCGGCCGTTGATGATCGCGGGGTATCGCAACAGAGCAGACGCCCCGGCGGCGGCAGGCTTGCCCGTTTCGGCCCCGTCCATCCGCCGGGTCTGCTCCAGCAGGGCAAGGGCCTCTCGGAGCTTCTCCATCGCCTTCCGGCGGATTGCGCGGGCCTCCGGGCTTGGCTGGGAGCTGTTTGATCTCCCGCCGACGGCCACCGCCTGGCCTCCACTGCCGGGCCTCCTTTGCCCGATTGACCGCGCCGGCCTCGCGCTGCGGCGCGGGGACCTCCGCTCCAAAGACCCCAGGCGATTTCGCGGCGTGAATTGGCGAAAAAATTTGCCCCCGGCAGGGACTGCGAGCGTTACCGGCTTTCCAGAAAGGCATTAGGAACGAAAAAAAACCTAGATTTCTGCTAAAGTCGGTAGAAGGGCCCGGCGGAGAGCCTGAAAGCGTCGGTCCGACTGTCTGGCTTGGCTGCGGAAAAGGTCACGCAGCCTCAGGCCGCCTGGCCCCCTGGGGGTCGATGGTGGCGATCTCGTTGTCCTTGTCGTGGGTGCGGGCGCCTGCCCGCCGTAGTCCGGGCCCACCGGGACGAAGGCGGGTCGTAGGGCGAGTCGTCGCTGCCGTTGGTCTTGGAGACGACGGCGTCCCAGCCTGCCCGCCGTAGCCCTGCGTAGCCTCGGCGAAGCAGGGGCGGAGGCGGGTTGCCCACGTGCCGGAGGGTCCACGACTGCTCCCGCACCGGGTCGCCGGTGATGGCGTCCTTGTCGTCGTTCAGGTTGCCGCGCTTGAAGGAAGTCAGCCGGTGGAGGGCGTCGTAGGCGTAGAGTTCATCGGAGGTGGCGTTGACGTGGTCCTCCTGGTACTTGGGGCTGCCGACGTAGTCCCGGCCATAGGCGAGCTTGACCACGTCGGTGGGCCCGGAGACGTCGTAATGCCGCATCCAGACGGTCCGGCCGAAGGCGTCGTAGCCGGGAGCCCCGGCCGTCCTCGTCTATGCAAATGCGCCCCGGCGGAGCCTGCCGCCAAGGGCCTGTTCAGTCCCCATTTCCCTGTGTTTCCCTCTTTCGCCGCAGACGTTAGAAAACACGGCACTGGGTTATGTGGGCGTGTTCCATTTCCATCGGCCCCACAGTTAGGACTGCGGATCAGTGAGGGAAACCAGAACGTATCAGTCGCAAGCCTGCCATGGTGCTGGCAAGAAAGGCCACGAGTCCCAGCGGGATCGACAAAGCCTTCGTCGAGCGTCGCCGTTTCCCAGTCGCGGCAAGCCAAGCTACTGCAAGCCCAAGCAGCGGAGAGATCATGGTGAGGCCCATTCCCGCATAGCCTTCTAGAGGACGCGTTTGCCCTCCAGCTCGGCTGGCCAATACAGCGCTGCCTGACGACAAAAGGAGCACCATATAGGCCCAAGCGGGCCAGAGGCAAGCCACGACTGCTGCTAGGGCCCGACGCACGCTCAACCACTTCCCAAGTACGGATAGCAGTTTCATGGGCACACTCCCTCATTGGGCACCGCTGCTGCCTTCTTCTGTGCTCTCTGTCCGTCTTCGGTGTCACCCGGTCTGCCCGGATCAGGGAGAACAGGTCAACCACTGGGCGATCCAGACGCTATCCACACTCCTATTCGCCGCTGAATCTGGGCAGGATTTCCCTGGCCCTCATCTTCATGCGGCTAATCTGCTTTACCTGCTCCAGATACGGACTGCCTTTGGGCTGAGGGCGATGGCCGCCATATGCCTCCTCCACTTCCACTTGGTACCTCCTGTCGGAAAGCTCGCTGCAGCCACGAGCCCTAGTCCTAAGCTCCCTTGCCCGCGTCCTGTTCCAATGAGCGGTCTCCTTGTCTCCGATTCTCTGACGGTGCTTTGCCCATTTGTCGTACCTGCGGGCCTCTCGCTGGTATTTTGCTCGCCAGGAGTCGTACTTGGCGCTCTCGATGCCCAACTCCTGGACCGCAACAAGCCAACTAAGACAGTTGTGTCCCAGTTTGTACCGGGGGGGTGTCTTCTCCATGGACAGAATGGCTCTGTGCAAGTACTCGTCAGCTTCGCGCACAGACTTGACCGTCGGGGGTCCATTCGGCTTGGACGACAAGGACTCACAATGCACCTTCCCCTCCACGTGCCACACTAATGCCCCGAGCATTACGGCAGCACAGTCCCAGTCAGACTTGGCCTCCAACCATCGACGAGCGAAGAATCCGCACTCCCGATAACCCTTAACGCAGCCCTTCCTGTCGTAGACAGGGTATATGATGCTCTTATGCCACCCTTTGCCAACGATCCAACGATCCCTGCCGCGTGGGTCCGTGTGGGTCGTGGGTTCCGCTCCGACGTACTCGTACAAGCTCATCGCATCGGCGTACCCCACACGGTCTCTCTGTATGAACCTTCCCAGGGTGGGGTGGTAGTACCGGTTTCGGTAATAGTACAGCCCGGACTCGTCGTCGTAGCGTCGGCCGGTGAAGCGGTAGGGGTTGCCGGAGGAGTCGTCGAGAGTGACGGTGGTGGCGCCGTAGGGGTCGTACTTGTAGCGCTCCTTGACGACGCCGGCGGCGTCGGTGAGGCCCATGACGTTGAAGTTGGCGTTCTGGGCGTAGAGGTAGCGGGTGCTGCCGCCGTTGCCTTCGGTGCAGTCGCCGTCGGAGTCGGTGTCCTTGTCGAATGTGACAGGCTCATCCACGTACAGGCCGCCGTAGACGAACTGCCGCCGGGCCTCCCAGGCCTCGTCGCCGGCGTCGTATTCCCGTTCCTCGACCACCTGCCACCCGTCGTAAAGATAGACAACGTCGGTGCCGGATTCAAGGTCTTTTTTCACCCGGCGATTGAGTCCATCGTACTCGTACTCGACGACGGTCTCCCAGGTGGGCGTATCCTCGTCGTAATCGTCGCTGTGCTCCATCTTTATGAGGCGGTTGCGGTAGTCGTAGGTGTAGCGGTCGGCCTGGCTGAGGTCGGTGCGGTCGGGCAGGTCCTTGAGGTTCCCGGCGCCGTCGTGGACGACGTCGAACTCGGCGACGGCCCCCTGGGGGTCGATGGTTTCGATCTCGTTGTCCTTGTCGTGGGTGCGGGCGTCGTAGGGGGAGTCGTCGTTGCCGCCCGTCTTGGAGACCACGGCGTCCCAGTTGCCCACGTGCTGGAGTGTCCAGGACTGCTCCCGGGCCGGCGGGTTGGTGGTTATGGCGTCCTTGGCCTGGTTGAGGTCGCCGCGCTTGAAGCTCGTCAGCCGGTGGAGGGCATCGTAGGCGTAGAGCTCGTCGGAGGTTGCGTTGACCTGGTCCTCCTGGTACTTGGGGCTGCCGACGTAGTCGCGGCCATACTCGAGCTTGACCACGTCCGTGGGGCCGGAGACGTCGTAATGCCGCATCCAGACGGTCCGGCCGAAGTCGTCGTAGCCGTCCAGGTCGGCCTGGTTGTGGCTGGTCAGCCGGAAGGCCGAGCCGTTGAGGTCGCGCTGGTGGAGGTAGAAGCCCTTGTACTGGTAGCTGGCCAGGACGGTGGAGTTGTCGTCGGTGACGGTACCGGTCCGGTGGAGGGTGTCGTAGCTGAAGGTGAGGTAGCGGCTGTTGGGGTAGGTCAGCTTGCTCCGCAGGCCCTCGGTGTTGAACTCGCTGGTGACGGCGCCGATCTGGCTGCCGCCCAGGTAATGCGTCTCGGTCACGGTGCTGTAGGCGGTGTCGTCGTCCCAGGTGTAGGCGTATTCGACCTTGGAGTAGTCGTCGGAGACGTTGCCGTTGTTGTCGGTAACCTGCGTCAGCCGGCCGAGGCCGTCGTAGGTGGCGGTGACCTTGTCGGTGCCGACGACGCCCGCGCCGGCCACCAGCTCCTGGGTGATGCGCCCGGAGGGATCGGCGGTGTAGGTGGTGGTCCAGCTCCGCTGGTCGGTGCGGGTGTTGGGCACGCCGTCGCGGCGGAAGGCGTAGGTGACCTCGCCGGTCTCGGGGTAGGTGACCTTGGTGACGCGCGAGGCGTCCACGTCGTCGTCGTGCCAGAACTTGGTGACCTGGTCGGCCTCGGCGCCGTTGGCGGCGGTGATGGAATCGTAGTAGTCGCCGCCGGAGGCCTGGTCGTATCCGTAGGTGGTGGTCCGCTGGATGTTGCCCTGGCCGTGGTCTTCCACCACGGAGATCACCCGGCCGAGCTTGTCGTAGGTGGTCTGGGTGATTGTACCTTCCGGGTCGGTGAAGCTCGTCAGCGGCCCGTTGCCGGCGGAGTAGCTGTAGCCGTACTTGCTGACCAGGCAGGTGCTGGAGGAGGAACCGGGCTCGTCCGGCCAGGTCTCGTCGTTCCATGCGGGCGGGTCGTCTTCGGGGTCCCAGCCGGCCGGCTCGTTGATGCCGTAGTTGGCGACGGTGGTGACCCGCCCATCATCGTCGAACCAGGTGAAGACCAGCTCGACCCGGTCGTTGGCCCCCAGCTCGTGGACGGTTTGCGTCAGCGTGCGGCTGCCGTTGGGGTCGAGGGTGTGGACGATGCGGTTGCCGGCGTGGTCGGTGACCTTGTACAGCCGCCCGGCGGTGTCGTAGTCGTAGTCGGTGTTGTGGCTGCCGGGGTCGGTGATCCGCTTGGTCCGGCCGGCCCTGTCCAGGAAGTAGTTGGTCGCCCGGACGGAGGCGGTGTGGTCGGGGTTGACCACCTCGGTCTTGTAGACCCGCCCGGCCTCGTCGTAGTGGGTCTTGCTGTAGGCCAGCAGGGCGCCGTTGCCGTCGTCCTGGCGGTTCTTGACCTCGATGGTGAGGTCG
>CAZNSB010000146.1:0-11019 GCA_964575155.1 uncultured Planctomycetaceae bacterium
CCCGTCAACTTCGTCGGCATCGGCGAGAAGCCCACCGACGTCGAACCGTTCGACCCCGAGTCCTTCGTCGAGGCCCTGTTCAGTTGAATGACCGTGCGCGATTCCGCGCCGGCCGCGGCGCTCCCGAAGCACAGGTGGACCCGGGGCCGCCGCGGGAAAGCCCACGGATGGCTATCCGTGGGCTTTGCCGAACCGGCGCCCAAGACCGGGAGCGTTGACTCCGGCGCCGATTCGAGCAGCCTCATATAGAGGGACATAATGAGCAGTCGCTTCAGGACGTTGGCCGCACTGGCCCTTGCCGCGGCGACGGCGGCCGCGGCGACGTCGTCGCCAGCCACGAGGCCCGCGGCCACGAGGCCGGTCGCCAGGTCCATCGCGGTGCTCGCGGATCCGCACATCGACGAGGATCCGGAATACAGGTTCGTCTGGGTCAAGCCCGCGCCCGGCCTGGAGGGGGCGGTGCGGCAGGTCAACGCCACCAAGCCCGCGCCGGCGGAGGTCGTGGTCCTCGGCGACCTCGCCCGCCGCGGCCGCGAGGGCGACTACCGGGCGTACCTGAAGATCGTCTCAGGCCTGAAGGTCAAACGCGTCCGCCATCTGCTGGGCAATCACGACAAGTACGCGCCCTTCCGGAAGGTCGTCCTGAAGGGAAAGCCTCCCCCGCCGGGCGGTTCGAGGCCCACCCGGCATCACCACGCCTGGGACTTCGGGACGAAATGGCGGCTCATCGCATTGGACTCGCGCGGCAAGCGGGTGGCGGGGGAGGTCACGGCCGCCCAGATCAAGTGGTTCGAGGCGGAAGCCACGGCCGCCAAGGGCAAGAACGTCCTCGTCTTCATGCACCACGACCCCGGGCGGAGCGGCATGACCGGCATCAAGGACTCCAGGGATTTCCTCGCCGCCGTTGACAGGCACCCGAACGTCCGCGCGATCCTCTTCGGCCACCGCCACCAACTGGAGTTCAGGAAACACGCCGGGCGGGTGCACCTGGTCAGCGCGCCCCCAACGTCGTGGCCGTTCCGTCGGAAGCACCCTCGCGGCTGGCTGGTGGTGACGCCGAGGGCGAGGTCGCTGACGGTCGAGTTCATCCCGCTCACCCGGGATGAGCCGACCAGGCGGTTCACCAGGACGCTGACCTGGAAGTGACCGCCCCGGCGCCCCCGCCGCGAACACAGCCGCGCTGATTCGGAGACCTCTGGCGATGCCCGACAAGGTGGCGTTCCTCTCTTCGCCGCTGTACCTGGAGCACTACGCGGGGCTGGGTCACCCGGAGCGGCCGGAGCGGCTGGCGGCGATCTGGGAGGAGCTGGACCGCCGCGGGCTGAAGGACAAGCTGCTCTGGCTGGAGGCGGCGCCGGCCAGCGAGGAGCAGATCGGGCGGGTCCATGATCCCGGCTACATTGCGCTGGCCAGGCGCGAGATCGAATCCGGGCGGTCGGTGCTGTCGACCGGCGACACGAACGTCTGCCCGAAATCGTACGAGGTCGCGCTGCTGGCGGCGGGGGCGGGCATCGCCGCCGTCGACGCCGTCTGCACGGGCAAGGCCCGCGCCGCCTTCTGCGCCGTCCGCCCCCCCGGGCACCACGCCACGCCGTCGGCGGGCATGGGGTTCTGCGTGTTCAACAACGTCGCCGTCGCCTGCCGACACGCCCAACAGGCCCACGGCGCGGGGAGGGTGCTCATCCTCGACTGGGACCTGCACCACGGCAACGGAACTCAGGTCGCCTTCTACGAGGACCCCTCCGTGTTCTACTTCTCCACCCACCAGGGCGGAAACTACCCCATGGGCCTCACCGGCCTCGGCCACGCCCGAGAGACCGGGCGGGGGCCCGGACAGGGCACCAACATGAATTGCCCGCTCCCGCCGGGCGCCGGGGACGCCGAACTCCTCGCCGCCGTCACCGGCCGGCTCGCCCCGGCCATGAAGGACTTCGCCCCGGAGCTGGTGCTCATCTCGGCCGGGTTTGACTGCCGCCGCGGCGACCCGCTGGGCAGGCTGGAGGTGACCGACGAGGGATTCTCCCGGCTGACGGAGGAGGCGAAGGGGCTGGCGGCGGCGACGGCGGGCGGGCGGGTGGTCTCGTTCCTGGAGGGCGGGTACGATCTCCGGGGCCTGGCCGCCGGCGTGGCGGCGCACATCGAGGCCCTGGTGGGTTGACCGGCCGATGGGCCTCAGAGGCCCTCCCCGTACAGCAGCGCGCGTGCGAATCGCGCGGTCATGGCCTGGTTCGACAGCACCATGGGCATCAGCATCCGCAGCGACGTCCCCGTCGGTCGGATGCGGTCCGCCAGCGGGCCGCGCCATTGCTTCTTGTAGTCCGCCAGGGCGTCCTGGACCGCCCCGCTCCGCAGGGCGCGGTCGGCGACGTCGGCGGCGACCAGGGCGCTGCGGACGCCCGCATCGAGCGTCTGCCCGCTCATGGCGGAGGCGAACCCGCCCGCCGTGCCCACCAGCAGCGTCCGCTTGGCCAGGTGCGTCTCCAGCTCCAGGGCCACGCCCCCCGGGGGGCGCCACCTCGCCGCCGAGGCCCTGGCGAGGTTGAGCCTGGGCGGGAGGAGCCCGGCGTGCTGGAGGCCCCCGATCAGCTCGCCGAGGGCATCGGCGCCGCCGCCGGCGGCCGGCGGCTGTGCCTCCGGCTGATGGGCGAGGATGCGGACGTGGAGCACGTCGCCGGCGCGAAAGAACATGCCCAGGCGGTCCGCGTTCTCGAAGGCGACGACGTGCAGGAGGTCGTCCAGCTCGTCTCGCTGCGACTGCCCGCGAAGCGGGACGTCCACGCCCCAGATCGTCAGCCGGCCGGTGGGCACCGCCCGCGCGGGCAGGTTCAGCTTGGCCATCACTTCCGCGGGGCTGTCCTGGGCGATCAGCAGCAGGGCCGCCCGGACCCGGCTCCGGCCGGCCAGGAGCACGTCGGCCTCCTCGAGCTGCGGCTTGAGGCTGCGGGACGCCCTCACCTGGCGGATGCCTGCCCGCATGGCCTCGGCTGCCAGCGCCTTCAGCAGCCGCTCCCGGCGGAGCACGAAACCCGCCGTCGCTCGCTGGCGGTACGTCGCCTCCCGGTCCAGTTGGGGCGAATGGAACCGGACCGCGCGGAACGCGCCCTCCGTGCCCGCCCGCATCACCGGCCGGAGAGGGCCCCGCGCCCGAAACAGCTCCGCCGGCGCCCAGTCCGCCAGCGGCGATTCCGTCCGCGACCCCGGGCAGTCCACCACCGCCACGTCCCGCCCCCTGCCGGCCAGGGCCAGGGCCGCGGCGTATCCCGCCGGCGTCGCCCCCAGCACGGCAATGTCGTACGTCTTCGGCATGCGCCCCAAACTATAGTCGGCACCGGCCGGGCGGGCAAGACGAGTGACGATGCCTCCCCCGACCTCTGAATGAAGGTGCCGGCGGCGTTGACACGCCCGGTGCCGGCGCGGTCTAATGGAGGTAGGGCTGGAGCTTGATCGGGGAAGAAATGTTCGTTCGGTGCACTCATTGCGGGCTGGACCTGGAGGCCCCTCCCGGGGGGCTGGGGCGGAGGCTGCGCTGCCCCGGGTGCGGGGGCACCTTCATCTGCCGCCTGCCGAGAGCCACCTTCGCGGACGACCTGACGGCCGAGCCCGTTGACGACGCCCTGGTCCTCGACGACGAGCTCCCCGACCGGCCGCCCGGCCCCGTTCAGGCGCCCGAGGCGCCGGAGGCCCCTCCGGAGGAGGTCGGGGAGGCCCCGGCTGCGGTGGCGGAGGCCCTGGCCGAGCTGGATCAGTCCCGCCCGGAGCCGGTGGTGAAGGAGAGTCCGCGGCAGTGGCACGTGGTCATCGAGGGGGTGCCCGCGGTGGCGCTGACGTACCCGGAGCTGGTATCGCGTGCGGCGGCGGGGAAGATCAAGGCGAGGACGAAGATCTATTACGCGCCGAAGCAGTTGACGGTTTCGGCGCGGGACATCCCCGGTCTGTTTCCGGCCGAGGACGCAAAGCGCGCCGAGGCCGACAGACGCGCCGGGCGGGCCCCCCGCCCCGCCCCCGCCCAAGACGTCGCCGGAGAATCCGCCGCCGCCCTCACCCGCATGGAACAGCAGGAGCCGCCCCCCTCCGACGCCGAGGCCCTGGGGCATCTCGGCGAGCAGGCGGAAGCGGACCGGGAGGAGGGGGAACAGGCCGGCTGAGCCCCGCCGTCGGAGCAGCCGGCGGGCTACACGTCCTCGTGGTCCAGCACCGTGAAGCCGTGCTTCACCAGCACCTGGCAGGCCAGAACCCGATCGTCCACGTGAAACGCCAGCGCCGGGCGGGCCTCACGCTGGATCAGAAGCGGGTAGGCGAACTGCACGTTCAGCTCGGCCGACACCAGCGCCTTGCACAGCCGGTGCAGGGTTTGCGGCCCTTCCACGACGACCGCCAGCACTTCACACTCGGTGTAGGCGATGTGGCGACCGGCGAGCACCTTGCGTGCCTTTCCCGGCTCGGTGAAGATCATGCGGACGACGGCCCAGTCGGTGGAGTCGACCACGGAGATGCCAGCGACCTCCACCTCCGCCTCGTTCAGCACGTCCAGCAGCTCGCCCAGTTGGCCCACGCGGTTGGGCAGGAAGATGCTGAACTGGAGGACGAACGGCTCCTCGTGTCGGCTGGTGGTATGAGGTTCCGAGGTGACCATGCGGCCCATTATAGAGCGGGCGCCGACCCGCGCAAAGACGGCAGGAGGCGCTTTTTTGCTTGTCTGGCCGCCGCCGGCGCCGTATAAGCTGGCCACCATGCGGGCCGACTGGGTCAAGACGGCGGCGGTGTCCCTGCTGGTCCTCCTGCAAGCCGGGTGCGTCCAGCGGAAGCTCGCCATCACCTCCGAGCCCGGCGGGGCGCTGGTGTACGTCTCCAGCGTCGAGCGCGGGCGGACGCCCCTGACCATCCCCTTCACCTGGTACGGTGACTACGAGGTCATCCTCCGCAAGGCCGGATACGAGACCCTTCGCACCCACTGCAACGTCACCCCGCCGTGGTACGAGGTCCCGCCGCTGGACCTGTTCAGCGAACTGGCCCCCTGGACGTATCGCGTCCACAAGTCCGCACACTACACCCTCGCCGAGAAGACCGAGCCCACCGACGCCGACCTCTTCCGCCGGGCGGAAGAGCTCCGCGCCCGAAACCTCGAGCCCGAGGAGTGATCGCTCTTCAGACCCAGGCCGGGCCGGGCTACGGCCCCCCGCGCCGGAAGGCCCCCGGCAGATGCGCCCGCAACCGCTCCGGGGCG
This sequence comes from uncultured Planctomycetaceae bacterium, assembly GCA_964575155.1. Taxonomy (GTDB): domain Bacteria; phylum Planctomycetota; class Phycisphaerae; order SM23-33; family SM23-33; genus CAZNSB01. The sequence goes on from CAZNSB010000146.1 coordinate 5,225, forward strand.
CTCGGGAACAGCCGCGCAACCTCCTCCCCGCTCGCCGACACCCAGCGAACGCCCCTGCCGTCGGCGACTCCCCCGACCCCCCCGCCGGCGTCCACTTCGTAATCGCGGGCGAACGCCTTGCCCATGCGCCTCCCGGAGATGCGGACCTTCCTCCCGCCGCCCCGCCCGGCGCCGACGTCGCGGAACCGCAGCGTGCCGTAGTCCACCTGCCCCTGGGGGTTGGGCCTCTCGTTGAAGACGAGCTTGAACTGGGCCTCGGCCCGTCTGGCGGCCGTCCGCCGGACCGCCAGCTCCAGCATCCCCTCCGGCAGGTAGTTCTCCGGCGCCGGCGAGCGCGCCCTGAAGATGCCCGGGGGCACCCGCGGGAGATACTGGAACACCTCCACCTGCCCGTCGGCGAGGGTGATCCGGGTCTGGCCGATCCGGCGGCCGCCGGCCCGCTCCACGCCCACGTACCGCCCCTCCGTGGCGTCGGCGTTCAGGAACCAGTTCTCCAGGCTCTCCACGCCGGGCAGGGCGTCCATGTCCACCCCGACGAACTGCCCTTCCTCGGTGCGGGCCCTGGCCGCCGCCCGCCAGCCGACAGGCTTGGGGCCGTTGTGGATCAGGTACCAGTCGATCCGGGGCTCCCTCGGCCAGAGCTTCCCCAGCCCCCCGGCGCGGATCTCCTCGATGATCTCCCGCCCCGCCCGGACCCGCCGCCCGGCCGACGCCGCCAGCAGCCACGCCGCGCCCACCGCCGCCGCCAGGATCAGCCCCGTCAGCCCCGCCAGCAGCGAACGCCGCGGGCGGGAAGCTTCGCCGGCCTTCATCGCCATGGCTGCATCCTAAGCCATTCCACGCCCGCCTGTAAAGGCCCCCCGGAAGGCCGGGTATGCCCTGATGGTCTCCGCCACGGGCCAGAAACATCGCCGAACGGCCAGCCCCGCGGCTGGCCGTTCGGCGATGTTGCCAGTACTCCGTCAAGTTTGAATCTACGGGTGGCACTGGTTGCCTGCAACCAGTGTAGCTCCTTGTCCGACGAACACGGCTTGCCCTTGACATCCAATGTCAAGGGCAAGCCGTGCCACCCGCCGGCCTGCTCGCTTCAGCGACGCAGGTTGCTTCACCGCCGCCTGCGTCTGATCAGCACCGCCCCGCCCAAGGCAAGGACCGCCAGCGTCATCGGCTCGGGCACCGGCGCCCCGCCCTCGCCGCCGGTGACCTTCCAGCCGAAGGCGTTGGCGATGGCCGCCAGGTCCAGCACGTCGACCTCCCCGTTGAGGTCGAAGTCGGCGCTCACCCAGTTGACGCCGGCGTCCTTGCGCCCGAAGTTGTTGGCCAGCTTGGCCAGGTCGAGGACGTCGACTTCGTCGTTGAGGTCGGCGTCGCCCTTGTGGGCGGTCCAGGTCGTCCCGGTGCCCACCAGCGTGACCGCGCCGCCGGGGTAGGTGGCCAGGCCGCTGACGTCGTACTGGGCCGCCACCAGCGGGTCCATGCCGGCGTCGAGGCTGACGACGCTGAAGGAGCCGGTGACACTGGCGGCCGTCAGGATCGTGGCGTTGAGGGTGGCGGGCTGGAAGGTCTTGCTGGGCACGGGCAGGTTCAGGACCAGCTCGCCGTCGGTCAGCGTGGCGTTGGCGGTGACGGTGACCAGGTCGTGGTCGGTGCCGGCGTTCCCGTCGTCGCTGACCATCTCGATCTGCATCTGCCCGCCTCCGGCGAGGCTGAATCCGCCGATGACCTTCATCTGCCCGACGCTGGCGCCGGGGCTCATGGCGCCGCCGGAGCCCAGCGTCAGCGTGTTGCTGCCCATGTTGACGGTGCCGGAGCCGCTGATGACGGCCGCCAGCGTGGCGTTGCTGTCGATCCGGAGAACGGTGTCGGCGTGCTTGAGGTCGATGGTCGCGGCCCCGCCGAGGCGGGAACTACTGCCCACGTGCAGCACGCCGGCCTCGACCTCGATGGCGCCGATGCTGTTGGCGGCGTTGGTCAGGTACACCCGGCCGTCCTGGCTGATCGGGGCCATCCCCGTGCCGTTGGACTTCATGGCCAGGTAGTCGCTGGTGTCGCCGACGATCAGCGTGTCCAGCTCGACCGGCACGTCGATCCGCAGGCACCAGAACTGGTGATAGGGCGCGGTGGCGAAGCGGCCGGTGGTGCCGGTGACCTTGCCGGCGCCGCCGCCGTTGTCCATGTAGGCGATGCTATCCGAGGCGATGTCGCCGCCCGTCCACAGGGCCGTCACGCGCGTGTCGTCCAGGACCATGATGCGGTCGCGCAGGTTGTTCCGCGTGCCGCCCCAGTTGCTGGCGATGCCGCCGCCCCGGCAGATGTAGTTGGCCTTGCCGGCCCCGGGCAGGTCGCCCGTGCCGGGCTGGCCGCCGTACCCGAGCATCATGTACTGGGCGCCCTGCTGGTAGACGGGGTTGACCGCGTCGAGCCCGTCGCCGGAGCCGCCGTAGTAGGGATACACGCCGCCCTTGAGGGTGAGGGTGGGGGTGACGGTCCCGGCGGCCAGGTCGCCGGTCAGGCGCAGGATGCCGCCGGGCTCGATGTTGACCGTGGCGCCGTCCAGCCGGGTGCCGGCCGTCTCCAGGTACCCGTCGTGGAGGTTCAGCGTCTGCCCGGCCAGCCCGCCGTTGCTGTTGACGCGGGTCCGCCCGGTGCAGTACACGTTGAGCGGGCCGTTGAAGCTGTTGGACGTGCCGTTGATGTCGAGGTCCCCGCCGCCGCTAAAGTTCAGGTCGGAGGCCCCGACGTTGAGGGTCGCCCCGCTGAGGGTCAGGGTCCCGCCGGACTGCACGTAGAACTCCAGGTCCCCGCTGCTGGTGGCGGTGCCGGAGTAGGTCAGGTCGTCGGCGCCGTTGTTGAGGACGCCCAGCCCGCGGTAGATGCCGCTGCTGGGGCCGAAGCTGTAGTTGGTGCTGTCGGTGCCGCTCTTGCCGAGATACAGCCCGTGCCCGGTTCCGGCGCTGAGCTGGCCGAGGGTGGGCGTGGCGACGGCGGCGGCGGAGGAATCCAGGATGGCGCCGACCTGCATGGCGACGTTCCGGCCGGCGCCGCTGTAGGTGTAGGTCTGGGTGCCGGTGTGCTTGACCGCCCCGCCGGCCTGGACCGTCACCAGCTTGGTCTCCGCCGAGCCGTAGTCGATGGCGCCCTCGGCGCCGACGGTGACGGTCTTGCCGGCGTTGACCACCGAGTCCAGGACGCCGTCGGCGGAGGTCAGCAGCCGCCCGCCCAGACTGACCGAGTCCCGACCCACGTACACGGCTCCGCTGCTGAGGACGCCGGCGGCGGCGGCCTCGAGGGGCCCGGCCAGCACGTCGGTGCCCCCGCCGTAGGTGTTGGGGCCGGTGAGGATCAGCCTGGCCTTTCCGCCGCTGCGGGTCAGCTTGTACCCGCCCCCGCCGTCGGTGACGGTGCCGGAAATGGTCAGGTTGCGGGTGTCGCCCAGCCCGACCGCCAGGTTGCCGATCATGATGGCCTGCCCGGACAGCTCCTGGTGGTTGCTGTTGCCGCAGGCGACCGCCCCACCGGCGAAGGTCACGTCCAGGCCGACGGGCGCGCCGCTAGGCACGTCCAGGGTCAGCGTCCCGCCGGGATTGACGGTGATGGCCGGGGCGCCGGTGGCATAGGTCTGGGCGGCCTCGATGATCAGCTTGGCGTTGTTGACGGTGACGGCGTTGTTGGCGCCCAGGGCCCCGTCGCCGGTGACGCGCAAGGCGCCCGTGTAGGCGGAGGTGGTGTTGAGGTCCCAGTCCCCGCTGAAGGTGGCCTTGTTGTCCGCCGACACCTCGACGTCATTGCTGCTTATGAAGCTGTCCACGGTCAGCTTGCCCGAGCCGTGGATCGTCCCCGAGACGATCAGGCGATGCCAGGGGCTCCAGCGATCAGTGGTCTTGAGCGTCGAGGCGTTCGTGACGTACAGGTTGCCCTTCATCTCGGCGCCCGCGCCGTATTTCACCCTGGGCCCGGCGAGGACCCCGCCGTTCAGGGTGATGTCGTGCGTGAACTCAAAGGCGGGCGAGACGCACTTGTCCAGACAGACTTCCCCGGCGTTGACGATGATCGCCCCCGCCTTCGTCTCATCCTGCGGGAAGCGGACGCGCCCGTTGTTGACGATGACGCTGCCGGTGCCGGCGGCGCCGTCCGCCATGATCGATATGGTTCCGCGGCCGTTGGAGACGACCCCGCCGCTGAAGGGGTTGCTGGCATGGTAGAGGTACAGGCTGGAGGAGTCGTTACTGCCGGGCCCGAGTATCTTGACGATCTTGCCGGGGCCGCTGATGGTCCCGGTCAGGTGGATGGACCCGCCGTAGTACTTGGTGCGGTGAGCCACCTCCAGGTCGCCGATGAGGTTGAAGGCGCCGGTGAAGTACGTCTGATTGGAGTAGGTGTAGTTGTCGCCCTGGATCTGCCCGCCGTACACGTCCACGTCGTTGGCGATGGCGTTGGCCGCCCCGCCGTTGCCGACGTCGCCGATGAACACCGCGCCGCTGCGGAGCTGCACGAGCGGGGTCGAGGCGCTCTGCTTGGCCGAGATGAACAGCGTCCCGTTCACGTCAACGGTTCCGCCGCCCAGGGCCCCGTCGGCGGCCACGTACAGCGTGCTGCCGACGGCCACGTCCGTCCCGCCGCCGTAGGTGTTGGCCCGATCGAGCTGGAGCTTCTTGCCGGTGACGTTCAGCGCGCAGCTCGCTCCGGCCAGCACGGCGTCGAGCCGGCTGGTCGTGTTGCTGCTGGAGCCGAAGTCAAACGAGTCGTTGACCGTCAGCGTCGTTCCCGACCCGGCCACGCCCGCCCACGTCCAGCTCTGGCTGCCCGTCACGTCCACGTTGCCGACGGTCGCGTCGGCGGTCAGGTACACGGCCCCGCCCACGCCGGAGAAGATCGCCGTGTCCGTGCTCACCGGCGGCGCGGTCGTCGTCGGGGTCCAGTTGCCGGAGTCCGACCACGTTCCGGTTCCCACGGCCCCGGTCCACGTGAACTCGCCCGCCGGCGCGGCGGCAGACCACAGGCACCCCGATAGCACGAGAAGCCATGATAGTCTTTTCATCTTCTTGCTCCTTTTTCCTCGCACAACGCTCAGACTTGGCTAACAAACATTACCCGCGTAGACTGCCCACAAAAAGAATTACTATTATACTTATACCCCCAGCGCCGAACCTTGTCAAGCACAAAAAGGAGGTAATTCGCGGCATTCCTGGGATTCGGCTGAGACTGCCCGCCCGCGAAGGCGGGCGTCTGACCCCAAGGAGGCGCTGGGGCCCGACGGGCCGGGCCCCCGGCGCTTTCTTGTAACATCATGTAGATCAAATACTAACGACCGCACTCGCGGCCGCCTGTGGGCCGGGGGCGCCCCGCGAGGCGCGAGAATCGGGCTGCGCCCCGCTTCCGGGACGCAGCCCGAACTCCTGAGGTCCTCATTGCCTCGGGTGGCACTGGTTGCTTGCAACCAGTGTAGCTCCCGGCCTGCTCGCTTCAGCGACGCAGGTTGCTTCACCGCCGCCTGCGTCTGATCAGCACCGCCCCGCCCAGGGCAAGGATCGCCAGGGTCATCGGCTCGGGGACCGGCGCCCCGCCGCCGTCGCCGCCGCCGGTGACCTTCCAGCCGAAGGCGTTGGCGATGGCGGCCAGGTCCAGGACGTCCACCTCCCCGTTGAAGTCGAAGTCGGCGGTCGTCCAGTTCACGCCGGCGTCCTTGCGCCCGAAGTTGTTGGCCAGCTTGGCCAGGTCCAGCACGTCCACCTCGTCGTTGAGGTCGGCGTCGCCCTTGTGGGCCGTCCAGCAGGTGCCGGTCAGCACCAGGTCCG
>CAZNSB010000147.1:0-7858 GCA_964575155.1 uncultured Planctomycetaceae bacterium
GAACGGCGGGAAGTTGTAGTGAAGGATGCACCGCTTGAAGTACTCGTCCCGCAGCCCGTCGATCTTCTGCTGGTCCCGCGGCGTGCCCAGCGTCACCGTCGCCATCGACTGCGTCTCCCCCCGCGTGAACAGCGCCGAGCCGTGGACACGAGGAAGCGCCGGCACCTCGATCGACAGCGGGCGAATCTCCGCGCTCTTCCGCCCGTCCGGCCGAGAGCCCGATAGGATCAGCTCCCGCTGGATCCGGCCCTCGATCGTGTGGAACGCCTTGCGCACGTCGGCGGGCGGGTAGGGCGGCTCCGGCTCGCCCTCCGGGCACAGCCCCGCCACCAGTTCCTCGCAGATCTCGCCGAGACGGTGGTCCCTCTCCTGCTTCTCGGCGATGTGCTTGGCCTGGCGGATCGGTTCGGCGCAGCGTTCCGTCACCAGCTCCAGCAGCTCGTCGGTGATCGGGTGTGCCTGGTAGGCCTTTTCCCGGGCGCACTTCTCGGCCAGCTCGTCGATCATCCCGACGATTTCCTGGATATGCCTGTGGGCGAACTTGCAGGCCCCGAACACCATGTCCTCGGGGACCTCCTTCCCGCCCAGCTCGATCATGTTGATGCCGTCCTTGTGCCCGGAGACCACCAGGTCGAAATCGCTTTGCTCCCGCTGGGCGTAGGAGGGGAAGAGAACGAACTCGCAGTCGGCCTCGCCCACGCGGACGGCGGCGACAGGCCCCAGGAAGGGCGTATGACTGAGCGCCAGCGCGCCGCTGCCCCCGATGATCGCCAGCACGTCGGCGTCGTAGTCCTTGTCCGTCGCGACCACGATGCACTGGATCTGCACCTCGTCGGTGAAATCGTCCGGAAACAGCGGGCGGATCGTGCGGTCCACCATCCTGGCGCTGAGGACCTCCTTGGTGGACGGGCGGCCCTCCCGCTTGAAGAAGCCCCCGGGGAACTTCCCCCCGGCGTACTGCATCTCCCGGTAGTCGACGTACAACGGGAAGAAGTCGATCTCCCGAGTCGGCGGCGCCGACAGCGCCGTCGCCAGCACCACCGTGTCCGCGTACCGCACGAATACCGCACCATGAGACTGCCGGGCGACCTTGCCGGTCTCCAGCACCAGCCGCTGCCCGCCCATCTCCTTCTCAACGATCGTCACTGTTCTCATTTCTCTCTCTTCCGTCTGATGACCTGGCATCTGTTCTCCAGAACGCAGTTGTGTTCCGCTCGTGATCCTTTGGCCGGGAAGGGGCAAAGTGCCCGGCCGGCGAGGTCCGGCGATCCGTCGGGTGGAGAGCAGCCGAGCAGCGACTACTTCCGGAGCCCCAGTTTGGCGATGATCTGCTGATACCGCTGGGAATCGGTTCTGGCGAGATACTTCAGGAGGCCGTTGCGCTTGCCCACCATTTTCAACAGCCCGTGCCGGGAGGAATGGTCTTTCTTGTGCGCCTTGAGGTGCTCGGTCAGGTGGTTGATTCGCCGGGTCAGCAGGGCAATCTGGACCTCAGCCGACCCTGTGTCGCCCTCGTGACGCTGATGCTGACTCACCGTCGCCTTCTTGTCGTCCGTTACCGTCGTCATACCTGCCTGGGCCTGTCCTCTTCCCGAACGTCCCTTCGCCTCAGCCAACCGTCATTCTGTCCCTTGTCTTTTTCTCTGTCTTTCCCTTTGTCCTCTCCCTCGTCCGTTCCGTCTTTTTCGCTTTCCGCTTTCCAACAACATCGGCCCCGGCGGGCCGATCAGGTTAGCAATTTCATCACCGCCTCCAACAGGCGGTCCATTCGGAAGGGCTTGTTGAAGTAGGCCTCGGCGCCGAGGTTCTCCGCCCAGACGCGGTGCCGCATGCCCGTGTTGCCGGTAATGATGACCACCCGCGGGGGATCGGTGCGGGCCTTGCCCTTCTTGAGGCTTTCCAGAACCAAAAAGCCGCTCCGCTTGGGCATCATCAGGTCCAGCACCATCAGGTCCGGGCGGTCCGACTGGGCCTTGGTCAGGGCGGTGTTGCCGTCCCCGGCCGTGTCGATCTTCGCGCCGGTCTCCGCCAACGCCGCCTCCAGCGTCCGCAGGACCTCCTGGTCGTCATCCACCAGCAGTATGCTCTTGTCCTTCAGTTCGCCTGCCATCAAAACACCTTCCCCTCTTTCCTTTCAGCCACGGCATGATAGCAGTCCGGGATGGCCTTGTCAAGTGGACTTTCCAAGGCATTCTGGCTGTCGCCGAAAACTTGGAATTGCCCCGATTCCGCAGGAATCGGGGCAACTCGGGGGTCCGGAAGCAAGCCGCCTGCAATCCTAACCCGTCGCACAGCAAGGATTTGCGCATTTCCGGGAGCGGCTGCGCCGCCCGGTCAAGAAATCCGCCTGCGAAATTCCCGCCTTTCTTCGGGGAGGGGTCGGGGGCCGGCGTTCGGGTTTTGGCGGGGCGGGCCGGCCGATCTCCCGGCCGGCGGGGGCGCCCCGCGGGGGGCCGGTCTCGCCGCAGGCGCTTGACCGGCGGGGGCGGGAAGCGTACAGTGGCGCGAGGAATCCAGGGTCATCGCTGCGGCGACAGGAGAGTTCTCTGCCATGGGCGACGACGCGAACGAACGCTCGCTGGTCATCCTCAAGCCCGACGCCGTCCATCGCCAGCTCGTCGGGCGGATCACCGCCCGGTTCGAGGCAAAGGGCCTGAAGATCGTCGCCATGAAGATGTCCCGCCTGAGCCGCCAGCAGGCCGAGAGGCAGTACGCGCCCCACAAGGGCAAGCACTTCTACGAGCCGCTGCTGGACTTCGTGACCGCCGCGCCGGTGGTGCTGATGGTCCTGGAGGGCAAGGACGCCGTCGCCGTCACCCGCTCTCTCATGGGGCCGACCTTCGGGCCCGAAGCGCCTCCGGGGACGATCCGCGGCGACTTCGGGATGTCCAAGCGGTTCAACCTGGTCCACGGCAGCGACTCGGCGCAGGCGGCCGAGGCGGAGATCCCGCTGTACTTCGCGCCCGACGAGCTGCTCGACTACGAGCTGCGGGCGTTTCCGTGGATCTACGATACGTCCACGGGGGAGGTCGTCTGACGGCCGGGCGGCGGAGCAGAACGATGCGGATCAAACTCGCCGAAGCCGTGGACGCCAGCCCCGTGCGGATCGACGGGGCCGCCGGCGTGACCATGCGGATGCTCATCGGCCCCGACGACGGGGCGCCGAACTTCAACATGCGCCTCTTCGAGGTCGCCCCCGGCGGGCACACGCCCGCCCACAGCCACGGGTGGGAGCACGAGGTGTACGTGCTCGGCGGGGCCGGCGCCGTCCGCGCCGCCGGGGCCGATCACCCCGCCGCCGCCGGCCAGTGCGTCTACGTCTCCCCCAACGAGGAACACCAGTTCGTCAACACCGGAAGCGAGCCGCTGCGGTTCCTCTGCCTGGTCCCGCGCGACTCGGGCTAGTAGATTGTCAAGATTGAACTTTGGGGTGCCACGGCTGCGCCTTTTGCAGCCGTGCCTGCCCCGGGGCCCGCACGGCCGCACACAACGCAGCCGTGGCACCCGAAAGCTGAATCTTGACCACCTACTGGAAAGCGTCATGCCGTCAGACCGGAAGCGCATCCAGCAGCTTCGAGAGGAGATTTGCCGGCACGACTATCTGTACTACGTCGAGGCGGCTCCGGAGATCTCCGACCGCCAGTACGACGGGCTCATGAAGGAGCTGGGGGCGCTGGAGAGGAAACACCCCGAGCTGGTCACGCCCGATTCGCCCACGCAGCGGGTGGCAGGGGCGCCCATCGAGGGCTTTCGCAAGGTCACCCACGACCCGCCGATGCTCAGCATCGACAACACGTACAGCCTGGCCGAACTCCGCGAATTCGACGACCGCGTCGCCAGGGGCCTGGGGGGGCAGGCGTATCGCTATCTCGCCGAGCCGAAGATCGACGGCGTCGCCGCGTCGGTGCGGTACGAGGGCGGCCGCCTGGTGCGGGTGGCCACCCGCGGCGACGGGCGGACCGGCGACGACATCACCCACAACGCTCGGACCATCCGGGCGATCCCGTTGCGGCTGCGCTCCGCCGACGGCGCGCCGGCGGCCAGCCCCGCCGTGGCCGAGATCCGCGGCGAGATCTACTGGCCCGGAGACGCCTTTGCCCGGCACAACGCCGCCCGCGCCGCCGCCGGCGAGGAGACCCTCGCCAACCCCCGAAACGGCACCGCCGGGACCCTCAAGCAGCTCGATCCCAAAGTGGTCGCCGAGCGGAGGCTGGCGTTCATCGCCCACGGCTTCGGCACCGTCGAGCCGGCGCCGGCGGGCTCGGCCTCGGAGCTCATGGCGCTGCTCAGGCGGTGGGGCGTGCCCGTCAACGGCTACGGGCGGGTCTGCCGGACCATCGACGAGGTGGCCGATTACGTCGAGGAATGGGCCGAGAAGCGCTACGGCCTGGCCTATGAGATCGACGGCATCGTCGTCAAGGTCGACTCCCTCGCCCAGCGCCGCGGCCTCGGGGCCACCAGCAGGTACCCGCGCTGGTGCATCGCCTACAAGTATGCCGCCGAGCGCGCCCAGACGGTCCTCCGCCAGGTCAGCCTCCAGGTGGGTCGGCTGGGCACCATCACGCCGGTGGCCCACTTCGACCCGGTTCCCCTGGCCGGCACGACCGTCTCCAACGCCTCGCTGCACAACTTCGACCAGATCCACCGGCTGGACGTGCGGGTGGGCGACACCATCGAGGTCGAAAAGGCCGGCGAGATCATCCCGCAGGTCGTGCAGGTCGTCACCGCCAAGAGGCCGAAGGACGCCGCCGAGATCCGCCTCCCGAAAACCTGCCCCGTCTGCGGAGGCAGCGCCGCACGCGATGCCGGCGGCGTCTACCTCCGATGCGCCAACCCCGAATGCCCCGCACAGATCAAGGAGCGACTCCGCTTCTTCGCCGCACGCAACCAGATGGACATCGAGCACCTCGGCCCGGCCCTGGTCGACCAACTCGTCGACAAGGGGCTGGTGAGGCACTTTGCCGACCTGTATACGCTTCAGGCCGGGCAGTTGGTCGGCCTGGAACGAATGGCCGAGAAGTCCACGGCGAACCTCCTGGAGGCGATCCGGGCGTCGAAGGGCAGGGGCCTGGCCAGGCTGCTGGCGGGGCTGGGCATCCGCCACGTCGGCGGCAGCGCCGCAGAGCTGCTGGCCGGGCACTTCGGCCACGTCGACGCCCTGGCGGCAGCGAGCGAGGCCGAGCTGGCGAAGATCGAGGGGATCGGCCCGGTCATCGCCGCCAGCGTCCACCAGTTCTTCGCCAGCCCGCAGGCCGCCCAGATCATCCGCGACCTCAGGGCCGGCGGCGTCAAGATGACCGCCCAGCGCCCCCCCGCCGGCCAGGCCCAAAGGCCCCTCGCCGGCAAGACCCTCGTCGTCACCGGCTCGCTGGAGGGCTACACCCGCAGCGAGATCGAGCAGACCATCAAGCGCCTGGGCGGGCGGGCGACCTCCAGCGTCTCCAAGAAGACCGACTTCGTCCTGGTGGGGAAGGACCCCGGCTCGAAGGCCGAGAAGGCAAGGAAGCTGGGGGTCACGATCCTCACCGAAGCCGAGTTCCGAGAGCTGACCGGTCAGACATGATCCGGCCGGTCGGGCAGGTGCCCGACCCACCAACTCCGTAAGGGCCTTTTTACGCTATGCTTGCGCGCACAGCCCGCGGTGGGGCATATCCGGCCGGACCGAGGCTCGCGGGGAGGGGGAAAAAAATTTTACGGAGGGCCTTGACGGGGAGTGGGCGGCGAGCGAAATATTGGCATAACCGACTTGGCTCATATAGCTCGAACCCATGGACGACGTGATGCGGATTCTGAAGGCGTTCGGGGAGGAGACGCGGCTGCGGATCCTGAGGGCAATCTCTCTGCAAGACCTTGCTGTGAATGAACTTGTGGAGACACTGGCCTTGCCTCAGTCGCGGATCTCCCGGCATCTGGCGGTGTTACGGCAGGCCGGGCTCGCCCGGGACCGCCGCGAAGGGAACTGGATTTACTACTCGATGGTCGCCGAGAGGCTGGACCCGTTTTCCGCAGCGGTCTGGAAGGCCCTGTGCTCCCGGCAGGCGGAGTCGGGGTTCTTCCCGGAAGACCTGGATCGGCTGAGAGAGACGCTGGCGCGGCGGGAGGCGCGGAGCAAGAAGTACTTCGACGTGGTGCTGACCCAGTGGGACCGGATCCGGCGGGATTACATTGACGAGCCGTTCTCCTTCGCGGTCGTCTCCAGCCTGGTCCGGCAGCACGCGGCGGTGGTGGACGTCGGCACGGGTACGGGCGAGCTGCTGGTGCCGCTGGCACGGGCGGCGGGGAAGGTCATCGCCGTCGATCGTTCCGAGAAGATGCTGGAGGTATGCCGGCAGCGGGTGGCCGGCGCGGGGCTGAAGAACGTGGAGTTCCGGCTGGGGGAGGCCGAGACCCTGCCCGTCGCCGACGAGGAGTGCGACACCGCCTTCTGTAGCATGCTGCTGCACCACCTCGCCGAGCCGGACCAGGGCGTCAGGGAGATGGCCCGCGTCGTCAAGCCCGGCGGGAGGGTCGTCATCAGCGACCTCGTCAAGCACGACTACGACTGGACGCGCGAGGTGATGGCGGACGTCTGGCTGGGCTTCAGCATGGAGCAGATTCGCGAGTGGCTGACGGCGGCGGGTCTGACGAGCGTTGCGTACTCGGCCACGGCCGTCCCCTCGCCGCTGGAGCCGGACTCGGCGGTGAAGCTGCGGGCCTTTATCGCCAGCGCGACCAGGCCCGGCGGGTGAAGGCGCCGCCCAGGGCGTTGAACATGGTCATCCATACGAACTGTCATACACGGTGGGCTTCAAGCAACGGCGAGGCGCCGGGTCCGGCCGGTGGCCGGATCGGGCGTGAAGGCTGAGGAGAAGGCCGGCGAACGGATGAGGACTGCCTCCCGCGGCGGTGCAGGATCGTAGGTCGATTCGCGCAGAGCGGGCAGGAGCAGCGCGCCGGCGGCACGGTCGGTTCACCCACCAGCTTGGAGAATGCCGGATGACAGCGCCCACAAGATCGGGGCTGCCCTTCCTCGCCCGGGCGAAAAAACATCCCAGGGATGTTTTCTTCGGGAGCGAAGGGGCCATGAAGACCTTGCAGATCGGGCTGCTGAAGACGTTCGTCCACACGGTGGGGCGGCTGAGCGAGGGGGTTCGCACGGCGTGCGAGCACGGGCTGACGTCCGGCAAGACGGACGATTACGTCTACCGCAACCGGCCGGCGGGAATCGGCCCGCTGGGGAAGCTGCTGGACCGCATCTACCTCTCCCGCGCCGGCTGGCGGGCCGTCCGCAGCCGCAGGCGGAACCTGCAGCGGTTCCTCGATCAGGCCATTCGCCGGCAGCTCCGGGAGCCCGGCGAGGCCTTCGTGCTGGACGTGGCCTCCGGGCCGGGCAGGTACATCCAGGAGGCGCTGCTGAATTTCGACGACGGCGACGTCGAGGCCATCTGCTGGGACCTGGACGACCGCTGGCTGGACGAGGGCCAGACCGCCGCCTGGGAGCTTGGCCTGGAGAGCATCCTCTACGACCACGGCGACGCCCTCCATTCCCACAGCTTCGACATGCTGCCCTGGCGGCCGAACGTCGTCGTCGCCTCCGGCCTGTACGACTGGATGGAGAACGACGGCGACGTTCGGGCGTCCATGGAGCTGATCCATCACGCCCTCCGCGGCGGGGGGTGCTTCCTCTTTACCGTCCAGACGGGCCACGCCGACGTGCGCACGGCCAACCGGATCTTCAACAGCTTCGACGGGTCGGCGCTGAAGATGAAGGTCCGCCCGGCCGGCGAGGTCCACCGCTGGGCCGAGGGCCTGGGCTTCGTCATCGAGCGGGCGGCGGCCGATGAGTGGAACTACCACACCGTGACCGTTGCGCGAAAAC
>CAZNSB010000147.1:7868-11015 GCA_964575155.1 uncultured Planctomycetaceae bacterium
GGGAGAATCGAGCATGGAGCTTCCGTCCCGCGAGCCGGGCGATGAGGTCCTGCCCCCGGGCGAGCTGACGGCGATTCGCCGCCGCCTGCGGAAGATCGCGCCGGCCCACGACCTGGCGACGGTGATCGCCTGCGCGTTCGACCATCGCACGCGGATGCTACCGTTCATGTTCGCCGGCGTGCGGATGGCCCCGGCGGGGGTGCGGACAATCGGGTCCGCCCTGGTCGAGGCGGGCTTCGAGAAGACGCGCATCGTCCTCCAGCAGTGGAACCGGAACTTCCGGCCGTCGCGGATGCGCCTCGACGGGCGCGTGCCCGACATGTTCCTGGTCTCCAGCATGCAGATCAACTTCCGCGCCTGCCGGGAGCTGATCCGCGACGCCTGGGCGATCGACCCGGCCCGCCGCCCGCTCATCATCGCCGGCGGACCCTTGTGCGTCTACCAGCCGTGGACCGTCTTCGGCACGGATCCGCACGACCCCTGGGGCGCCGACGTCGCCGTCACCGGGGAGGTCTACGTCCTGCTGGAGCTGCTGGAGCGGCTGCTGATCCTTCGCGCCGGGGCCGAGCCGATGCGGGAGACCTTCGGCCGCGCCGCCCGCAGCGGCCTGCTCGACGACGTCTGCGGGCTCGTCTACCCGCTGACCGACTGCGAAGGCCTGCCCGAGGAGCTGGTGGACACCGGCATCCAGCGCCTCGCCGGGGAGCTGGATGAGCTCCCCCACCCGGCGATCGGGTACGGGCTGCTGGAGCGCCCGGGGCGCGGGGCGGGGCTGTCGTCGCGGCCGCTGCCGCCGGAGCGGGTGGGGCGGTTCAGCCCCATTGGGTCGCTGGTGATGACCACCGGCTGCCGCTTCGGCTGTCCGTACTGCCCGATCCCCGCCTACAACCAGGGGCTCTCCCGCGCCAAGAGCGGCGAGCGGATCGCCGACGAGATGCGCCGGCTGCGGGGGAGCTACGGCATCGAGTACTTCTTCGGCGCCGACGACAACTTCTTCAACGACCGCGCCCGCGCCGTCGAGATCGCCGAGTCGCTGGCGCGGGCCCGGCTGGAGGGCGAGCCCCTCGGCCGCAAGGTCGCCTGGGCCACCGAGGTCACCCTCCACGACGCCCTCGCCCTGGCCGAGCACATGCCGCTGATGCGCCGCTCCGGGCTGCGGGGCCTGTGGATGGGCGTGGAGGACATGACCGCCTCCCTGATCCGCAAGGGCCAGAGCGTCGGGAAGACCGTCGAGGTCTTCCGCCTGCTCAGGGAAAACGGCATCTACCCCATGCCCATGATGATGCATCACGACGAGCAGCCCCTGTACACCCGCGGCAGCGCGTACGGGCTGATCAACCAGGCCCGGCTGCTGCGGAAGGCGGGAGCCATCGACTTTCAGGTGCTGATGCTCACGCCGGTGGTCGGCTCGCGGCACTACAGCCGGGCGTACGCTTCGGGGCTGGTCCTCGCCGGCGCCGGCGGACGCCCCGTCGGGCCCCACATGTTCGACGGCAACTACGTCATCGCATCCGCCGCCCGCGAACCCTGGCGGAAGCAGCTCAACATGCTGGCGGCGTACCTGTGGTTCTACAATCCCTGCCGGCTGGTGGCGGCCGTGGCCCGTACGGCGAGGGACATCGGCCTCTTGCGCGCGATCGGCCTCCAGGCGATGTGGATCTACGGCATGGCGCAGACGGTCCGCCGCACGCTGGGGTGGGCTCTGCGGCTGATGCTGGGGGAGATCAAGCGTGCCTCGGCCGCCCCCGTCAGCGAGGTCCCCATGCGGGACCCCGCCGGCCGGGCGGCGGCGCACGCACTTCCCGGCACGCCGCTGGCCGGGACCGCCCGCCCCGTGTGCCGGCGCCGGGGGCGATCCGGCGGGCACTTCGCCGCCCCCGCGTGGCTCAACCCGAAAGGCCGGGTGAAACGACATGGCTGATCTCTCCGGTACCAGGCCGCAAACCCGAGCCCTCTCGGTCGGCCGGCTCGGCTTCTGGCGGCACTACCTCACGACCATGCGGCCGTACCTGTTCTGCGTCTCCGCCCTGGCCGGGCTGGCGGGGATGAGCCTCGCCGGCGCGACGGCCCCGTGGCGGGCGGCGGCCGCAATCGCGGCGTTCGCCCTTTCCTACGGATTCGGGCAGGCGTTGACGGACTGCTTCCAGCGGGACACGGACCGGCTCAGCGCGGGCTACCGCCCGCTGGTGCGGGGGACGATCTCGGCGGGGTCGGTGATGGCCGTGTCGCTGTCCGGCCTGGCGGCGGCGGGGGCGATACTCACGTGGCTGAACCCTTGGAACCTGGCGGCCTCGGCGGCGGCGGTGGGGGCCCTGCTGGCGTACACGCCGCTGAAGCGGCGCTGGTGGGCCGGGCCCGCCGCAAACGCCTGCATCGTCGCGCTCCTGCCGGTGATGGGCTGGCTGGTCGGCGCCGGCGACCGCCCCCTCATGCCGGCCCCGCCCGTCGCGCTCCTGGCCGTCGCCGCGATGAGCTTTGCCGCCTATGCCAACTTCGTCCTCGCGGGGTACCTGAAGGACATCGACGCCGACCGCCTGGCCGGGTACCGCACGCTTCCGGTGGTGTTCGGCTGGGGGCGGACGGCGGCGGTCAGCGACCTCTTGGCCGTCGCCGCGGTCGGCGCCGGGGCGTGGGGCGTCTGGCTGCTGGCCCGGGGCGGGACGAGGTGGCTGCTCCCGGCCGGCGTCGTGCTGCTGCTGGCCGGCGGGCTCAGCGCCTTCGCCCAGGTCACGCTGCATCGGACCCGCCGCCAGGACCGCGCGTACCGCCCGATCCTCGGCGTCGCGCGGGTGTTCCTGCTGCTTCACGTCGCCGTGGTCACGCTGGCCGGGCCGCCGTGGTCCGCCCCGGCCATCGCCCTGTACCTGTCCTTCGAGCTGCTGGCGGCCCGCCGGCCGGAAAGGTCACAGGTATGAAGACGCTGGTCTTGCTCAACCGCCGGGCCGGGTCCGGCAGGGCCGCGGCAAAGTGGGCCAGGGCCGCCCCGGCGCTCTTTGCCGCCACCGGCCCGCCCAGGGTCCGCGACGAGAGGGACGACTGGCAGAAGGTCCTGTTCGACGCCGCCGGCGCCGGGGACTGCCTGGTCATCGCCGCCGGCGGCGACGGGACGGTCAGCCGGGTGGCCAACCTGCTGTTCTCCCTTCGGCC